>JBDLVJ010000215.1:0-3128 GCA_039804875.1 Pseudomonadota bacterium
CCTCGACCGCGCAGCGGCTGACCTCGCTGTCGGAGCGGATCGCGCGCACCAGTGCGCTGCTGCGGACCCGGGTCGACATCGCGACCGAAGGCCAGAACCAGCAGCTGCTGGCCAAGCTGACCCACGGCCAGGAGCTGCAGCTGCGGCTGCAAAGCACGGTCGAAGGCCTGTCGATCGCGGCGATTTCCTACTATGTCGTCAGCCTGCTGCTGTACGGCGCCAAGGCGCTCAAGGGCCTGGGCCTGCCGTTGCAGCCCGAGCTGGTGGCTGGCGCGCTGGTCCCGGTCGTGCTGTGGGGCGTCTGGCGCACGACGCGCCGCATCCACGAGAAGCTGCACGCCGGCCACTGAGGCCGACCGTGGCTCAGCTCAGCAGCGCCTGGGCGAATTCCTGGGCGCTGAAGGTCTGCAGGTCCTCGAGCTTCTCGCCGACGCCGATGAAGTAGACCGGAATCTCGCGCCCGGCTTCCCTGGCCCACATCGCGATCGCCGCCAGCACGCCACCCTTGGCCGTGCCGTCGAGCTTGGTCACGATCAGGCCGGTCAGCTGCAGCGCGGCGTCGAAGGCCTTGACCTGGGTCAGCGCGTTCTGGCCGGTGTTGCCGTCGATCACCAGCAGCACCTCGTGTGGCGCGCTGGCATCGGCCTTCTGCACCACGCGCTTGATCTTCTTGAGCTCCTCCATCAGGTGCAGCTGGGTCGGCAGCCGGCCGGCGGTGTCGACGATCACGACATCGCGCCCGCGCGCCCGGCCGGCCTGCACCGCGTCGAAGCTGACGGCGGCCGGGTCGCCGCCTTCCTGGCTCACGATCTCGACCAGGTTGCGGTCGGCCCAGACGCCCAGCTGCTCGCGCGCGGCGGCGCGGAAGGTGTCGGCGGCGGCCAGCAGCACGCTGGCGCCCTCGTCGGCCAGATGCTTGGTCAGCTTGCCGATGGTGGTGGTCTTGCCGGCACCGTTGACGCCAGCGACCATCATGACGGTCGGCCCGTCGGGCTGGCCGCCGATGGCCAGCGGTTTTTCCAGCGGGCGCAGCAGATCCGTGATCGCCTGGGCCAGCAGGCCCTTGACCTCGGCCGGATCGGTGACCTTGGCCGCCTTGACGCGGCGCTTGAGGTCGTCGAGCAGGTATTGCGTGCCCTGGGTGCCGGTGTCGGCCATCAGCAGCGCGGTCTCGAGTTCCTCGTAGAGTGCGTCGTCGATCTGGGTGCCGGTGAAGACGGTCGACAGGCTGGAGCCGGTCTTGCGCAGGCCCTGCTTGAGGCGTTCGAGCCAGCCCTGGCGCCCGGATCCGGCCGCCGGCTTGTCCACTGGCGGCAAAGGGACAGGGGCGGGCGTAGCGGGCGGCGTGGGCAGTTTGGCGCCGATTTTCGCCTTGGCGGACGGGGTTGCGGGCGCGGCCGGCGCTGGGGCCACCTCGGGCTTGGCGGAGGAGAATTTTTTCTTGAGGAAGCTGAACATGGCGCGTGTTTCTAGAATCCATGCATTCTATGAAACCTGCATCACACCGTCCTGTTATTGTCCCGGCCGCGCCGGGTTTCGTCCGCATCATCGGCGGGCTGTGGAAGCGCAGCAAGCTGGCGGTGCCGGCCCGGCCCGGCCTGCGCCCGACGCCCGACCGCGTGCGCGAGACGCTCTTCAACTGGCTGGGCCAGGATCTGACCGGCCTGCGCTGCCTCGACGCCTTCGCCGGCAGCGGCGCGCTGGGCTTCGAGGCGGCCTCGCGCGGCGCCGTCCAGGTGCTGCTGTGCGAGCAGGATCCTGGCCTGGCAGCCGGCCTGCGCGCCAATGCCGAGCGCTTGAAGGCGACCCAGATCAAGGTTCAGCGCGGCGACGCGATCGCGGCCCTGAAGGGCGCGCCGCGCGGCAGCTGGGACCTGATCTTCCTTGATCCGCCGTTTGGCGAGAATGGCAACGAGGCACTGTTCGCTCAGGCGCTGCGGGCCGCCATGCCGCTGCTGTCCCCGCAGGGCTGCATCTACCTCGAGGCGCCGCGCGTCTGGGGCGAGCAGGAGCTGCTGGCGTTGGGCCTGCGCAGCCGCCGTCACGGCAAGGCCGGCCAGGTCCACTACCACCTGCTGGAGCTGGCGCCCTCGGCTTGACGCTGGCATCGCCGGATGCTTCTGCATGTGCCGGTATTGCCGCCTTGGTGCCACGGCGCTGGCGCAGGGCTTTTCCGCGCCTGTCAGCCCGGTTCGCGCCAGAGGACGGATAATTCCGCCCATGACGACATCCCTTCCCCGTGGCGCCCAGACCCGCCGCGTCGCGGTCTACAGCGGCACTTTCGATCCGGTCACGCTCGGTCACGAGGACGTGATCCGGCGCGCCGCCGGCCTGTTCGACGAGCTGATCGTCGCGGTCGCGGTCGCGCATCACAAGAAGACCCTGTTCACGCTCGAGCAGCGCCTCGCGCAAGTGACCGAGGTCTTTGCCGACCTGCCCGCCTTGCGCGTGCTGCCGTTCGATGGCCTGATGGTGGACTTCTGCCGTCAGCAGGGTGCCTGCGCGGTGGTGCGCGGCATCCGCAACGTGGCCGATTTCGACTACGAAGCCCAGATGGCGGCGATGAACCGCAAGATGGCGCCCGAGGTCGAGACGGTCTTCCTGTTGCCTCAGGCACAGCTGCAATGCATCTCGAGCACGCTGGTGCGCGAGATCGCCAAGCTCGGCGGCGATGTCTCGCAAATGGTCAGCGCCGGCGTGGCCGATCATCTGCGCCTGGCCACGCTGGCCGTTTGAAGCGGAGCTTGCCATGGCACTGATGATCACCAGCGAATGCATCAACTGCGACGTCTGCGAGCCCGAATGCCCGAACCAGGCGATTTCGATGGGGCCGGACTTCTACGTCATCGACCCCGCCAAATGCACCGAGTGCGTCGGCCATTTCGACGAGCCGCAGTGCGTGCAGGTCTGCCCGGTCGAATGCATTCCCGTCAACCCTGGACATATCGAGACGCGCGAGCAGCTGCTGCTCAAGTACCAGCAGCTGCAGCAGTCGGCCTGACCCGGCAGGCCTGGGACGGGCGAAGGCTGACGGCCTCATCTGTCCGCTGCGCGTCCAGCACATCGGCCATCAGCCCCCGCCCACCCCAGGCCATGAATTTCGCGGCCGCCCGCAAAAGAACTTATTC
>JBDLVJ010000216.1:0-3441 GCA_039804875.1 Pseudomonadota bacterium
CCCTGCTGGCCCTGGCTGGCCTGCTGGGCGTCGCCGCGCTGCCGGCGCTGGCCGTCGGGCCGGACCAGGCCCCGATCCGCATCGCGTTGATCGAGAGCCTGTCGGGCCCGATCGCCAACACCGGCGAGGCCGTGCACCGCAACCTGGTGCTGGCCACCGAGCGCGTCAACGCGCGCGGCGGCATCAAGCTCGTCGGCGGCCGGGCCCCGCTCGCGATCGAGCGTTATGACAGCAAGGGCCAGATCGAGGAGGCGCTGGCCGCCCTGCGCTCGGCCATCGACGCCGGCATCCGCATCGTCACCCAGGGCAACTCGTCGGCGGTCGCTGGCGCCCTGGTCGACGCGATCGCCAAGCACAACGAGCGCCACCCGGCGCAGCAGGTGCTGTTCCTGAACTACTCGGCGGTCGATCCGGCGCTGACCAACGAGCGTTGCAGCTTCTGGCATTTCCGCTTCGACGCCCATGCCGACATGCGCATGGCCGCGCTGATGGACGTGTTGAAGAATGATCGCCAGGTCGCCAGCGTCTACCTGATCGGTCAGGACTACAGCTTCGGCCAGTCGGTGCTGCGCGAGGCTAGGCGTCAGCTCGGCATGCGCCGCCCCGACGTGAAAATCGTCGGCGAGGAACTCCATCCGATGGCGCGCGTCAAGGACTTCCTGCCCTACGCGACCAAGATCAAGGCCAGCGGCGCCCAGGCCGTCATCACCGGCAACTGGGGCAACGACCTGACGCTGTTGATCAAGGCCGCGCGCGAGGTCGGCTACGAGGGCAAGTTCTACACCTTCTACGGCAACGCGCTGGGCGCGCCGGCCGCCATCGGCGAGGCCGGCGTCGGCCGGGTGCTGGCGGTGGCCGAATGGTTCCCGAATGCGCCGGGCCAGGCCGGCAAGGCCTTCTACCAGGCCTTCCGCCAGCGCTTCCCGAAACCCGAGGACGATTACGTGCATCTGCGCATGCAGCTGATGATCGAGGCGCTGGCGCAGGCGCTCGAGCGCGCCGCCGCCCAGGGGGCGGAGCAGGGTGCCGGGCCGGGGGGGGTGGCCGTTCCGGCCGCGCTGGCCGTCGCGCGCGCGCTCGAGCAGGCCGATGTCAGCCTGGCCGGCCAGCGGCTGCAGATGCGCGCCGGTGACCACCAGGCCCAGCAGCCGCTGATGGTCGCGGTCATGGACCGCAAGGGCGCCAAGGGCGTGGCCTTCGATGTCGAGGGCTCGGGCTACGGTTTCCGGGTCGTGTATCAGCTCAGTGCCGAGGCGGCCTCGCATGCCCACAGCTGCCGCATGGCACGGCCCTGAACCCCTGGCTGGCAGCCCTGCCCCGCGCTATAATCAGCGACCCCCGTCATTTCGGCGGCTGGTTTCACGCCCGTTGCGGCTGCCCCAAGGAGGGGGCTGCGGCGGGATGCAAGTCACACAAGGACACCCGATGATCTCTTTCGACAACAAGGCGCAAGTCATTGCCGCCAACGCCCGCAGCGCCACCGACACCGGTAGCCCGGAAGTGCAAGTCGCCATCATGACCGCGCGCATCAACGAACTGATGCCGCACTTCAAGACCCACGCCAAGGACCACCACGGCCGTCGCGGTCTGCTGAAGATGGTCAGCCGTCGCCGCAAGCTGCTGGACTACCTGAAGGCCAAGGACGCTTCGCGTTACGTCGCCCTGATCCAGAAGCTGGGCCTGCGCAAGTAAACTTGACGCTGTCTTGCTGACCGAAACGCCTGGGTTGCTTGGCCACTCAGGCGTTTTGCGCTTTCTAAACCCTCCCAATCCGGAGTCGAGTCTTTTCAGAGCGAAGCTGTGTCATTCCAACGAAGCCCCTGCAGCGGGTCTGCGCTGGAATGGCATCGTGTTCTGATGGCCTGACTCCAGGCACCGTGCGCGGCCTTCTCGCGCACAACATCCTAGGAAATCTATGAGCCTGTTCAACAAAGTCACCAAGACCTTCCAATGGGGTCAGAACACCGTCCGCATGGAAACCGGCGAGATCGCGCGCCAGTCCAGCGGCGCCGTGCTGCTCGACATGGACGGCACCGTCGTGCTGGCCACCGTGGTCGCCAAGTCCGATGCCAAGGCCGGCCAGGACTTCTTCCCGCTGACCGTCGATTACCTCGAAAAATCGTACGCCGCCGGCAAGATCCCGGGCAGCTTCTTCAAGCGCGAAGGCCGCCCGTCCGAGTTCGAGACCCTGACCAGCCGCCTGATCGACCGTCCCATCCGCCCGCTGTTCCCGGAAGGCTTCTTCAACGAAGTGCAGGTCGTGATCCACACCCTGTCGCTGAATCCCGAGGTCGACGCCGACATCGCCGCCATGATCGCGACCAGCGCCGCGCTGTCGATCTCCGGCATCCCGTTCAACGGCCCGATCGGCGCGGCCCGCGTCGGTTATGTCAATGGCGAGTTCGTGCTCAACCCTGGTCAGACCGCGCGCAAGAACAGCCAGATGGACCTGATCGTCGCCGGCACCGAGGCCGCCGTGCTGATGGTCGAGTCCGAGGCGCAGCAGCTGTCCGAAGACCTGATGCTGGCCGCCATCGTGTTCGGTCACGAGCAGGGCAACATCGCCGTGGCCGCGATCAACGAGCTGGTGCGCGAAGCCGGCAAGCCGGAATGGAGCTGGCAGGCTCCGGCGCGCGACGAGGCGCTGATCGCCAAGGTCGAGGCCCTGGGCGCCGATAAGCTGGCCGCCGCCTACCTGATCCGCAACAAGCAGGCCCGCACCCAGGCCTGCCGCAGCGCCTACGCCGAAGTCATGGCCGGCCTGAAGGCCGACGGCGTCGAGTTCGACGGCGTCAAGGTCGAGGGCCTGCTGTTCGACATCGAGGCGCGCATCGTGCGCGGCCAGATCCTGGCCGGCGAGCCGCGCATCGACGGTCGCGACACCCGCACCGTGCGCCCGATCGAGATCCGCAACAGCGTGCTGCCGCGCACCCACGGCTCGGCCCTGTTCACCCGTGGCGAGACGCAGGCCCTGGTCGTCGCGACCCTGGGCACCGACCGCGACGCCCAGCGCATCGACGCGCTGGCCGGCGAGTTCGAGGACCGCTTCATGCTGCACTACAACATGCCTCCCTTCGCCACCGGCGAAACCGGTCGCGTCGGCAGCCCCAAGCGCCGCGAGATCGGCCACGGCCGCCTGGCCAAGCGCGCCCTGGTCGCCGCGCTGCCGAGCAAGGAAGAGTTCCCCTACACCCTGCGCGTGGTCTCCGAGATCACCGAGTCCAACGGCTCCTCGTCGATGGCGTCGGTCTGCGGCGGCTGCCTGGCGCTGATGGACGCCGGCGTGCCGATGAAGGCCCATGTGGCCGGCATCGCCATGGGCCTGATCAAGGAAGACAACCGTTTCGCCGTGCTGACCGATATCCTGGGCGACGAAGATCACCTGGGCGACATGGACTTCAAGGTCGCCGGCACCACCAACGGCATCACCGCGCTGCAGAT
>JBDLVJ010000217.1:0-4078 GCA_039804875.1 Pseudomonadota bacterium
GGCTGAAGCCATATTCGGCATTGAGGCGGGCGACCGAGCTGGCGAGCATGTCGCGCAGGTCCTGCGCGTCCTTCTGCGCGGTGTCGAGCGCCAGCCGCAGGTCGGCGAAGAGCTGCACGAACGAACGCCGTGCGCCCAGCTTGAGGAAGGACTCGCGGATCGAGCGGACCATGCCATCCACCAGCGCGCGCAGCGGCTCGCCGGACACGCCGTTCAGCACGCTGCGCAGCGTGCGCGAATGCACCGTGCGCAGGGCCTGGATCTGCGTCGTGCAGCGCTCGAACTCGACCGTCTCGGCGCCAACGCGCTGCAGCATGAGCGCCACCTTGCCGCTGTTGCGACCACGCAGGCCGCGCAGCTCGTGCAGCTGCTCGGTCAGGTGGCGGCGCAGGTCGGTGAGGTGGCGCGTGGTCTGCTGCTGCACGACGGCGAGCGCCTCCAGCGTGAGCTGCTCGAACACGTTGCGGCGCTGCGGCAGCAACTGCTGCGCCAGCGCCTGCTCCAGCGCCAGCAGGCGGCTGTCGGCGAGCAACTGCGCGTTGCCTTCGACGCGGGCCTCCAGCGCCTGCCGGGCCGACAGCGGGAACACCCGCGCCATCGGCAGGTCCAGCGTGCGCGCCACCTGCACGCACTGCTGGGTGATCTGCGCCTCGTTCTCTTCCGTCGTGGACAGCGGGTCGACCAGCGCGTCGATCTTGTTGAGCACGACGTAGCGCGTCAGGGCCTGTGAAGCCAGGTGGTCACGCCAGATGTCGAGGTCCGACTTGGTCACGCCCGTGTCCGCGCCCAGCACGAACACGACGACGTGCGCACTCGGCAGCAGGCCCACGGTCAGCTCCGGCTCTGCCCCGATCGCGTTCAGCCCCGGTGTGTCGAGCACGACCAGTCCGCGCTTGAGCAGCGGGTGCGGCACGTTGATGACCGCGTGGCGCCACAGCGGGATCTCGACATGGCCTTCGTCGAGCATCGGCGGGTTGTCGGCGGGCTGCTCGTCGTCCCAGAAGCCGAGCTGGCGCGCCTCGTCGATCGTGGCGGCGCGGATGCCCTTGACGGCGTTGAGCGCGTTGGCGAACGAGGCCGGGTCGGTCACGTCGATGGGTTCGCGGTGCCAGGCGCGGGGCTGGCCGCGCAACTCCGCCAGCGAAGCCCCCTCCAGCCGCGTCTCGATCGGCAGCAGCGACAGCCCCGGCGGGTCTTCCGGATCCCAGCCCAGCTCGACCGGGCCCATCGTCGTGCGCCCCGGCGAGGCGGGCATGATGCGCCGGCCCGCGTCCGCGAAGAAGATCGCGTTGATCAGCTCGGACTTGCCGCGCGAGAACTCGGCGACGAAGGCCACGACCAGCTTCTCGCCCGCCAGCCGCTCGCGCAACGAGTCCAGCAGGTTGCCCGCCGCCTCGTCCAGCAGGCTCTGCTCGCGCAGGAAGCGCACCAGGTCACGCACCCGCTCTTCCAGCGTGGCACGCCACACCCCCAGCGCGTCCAGGCTGCGGACAAACGGCTCCTGAACCGCATCGGATCCAGTGGATTCAATCGGCATGGTGCTGGTCAGATCGGGGGAGTGCTCGCTCATCGCTGTACCGTTGCTGGCGTCCGCAGAAAGTCAGCGGGCATGGTAGCGCAGCCCCTGCGTCAGCGACGGTCAGCGACGCTGGCAGACCGGACAGAAGTACGTGGCCCGTTGGCCTTGCACGATGCGGCGGATCGGCGTGGTACAGCGCCGACACGGCAGGCCGGCGCGGTCGTACACGCCGGCCTGCGCCTGGAACGCGCCGCCCATGCCATGCGCATCGCGGAAATCGCGCAGCGTCGAGCCCCCCGCCGCCAGCGCCCGATTCAGCACGTCCCGCACCGCCGTCACCAGCCGCGCGCAGCGTTCGGGGCCAAGCTGCTGCGCGGGGGTTTCCGGGTCGATGCCGGCCTCGAACAGCGCCTCGGAGCAATAGATGTTGCCCACCCCGACCACCACGTCACCGGCCAGCAGCGCCTGCTTGATCGCCACGCGCCGCCCGCGCAGCGCCTCGTGCAGCACCGACGCCGAGAACGCCGGCTCCAGCGGCTCGACCCCCAGCCGGGACAGCAGCGTCACCGCCGGCGCGCGGTCCAGCCCGTCCGACCAGACCACGGCGCCGAAGCGGCGCGGATCGGTCAGGCGCAGCGTGCCGCGGTCGGTCTCCAGCTCGAAGTGGTCGTGCGGACCGGGCGGGGGCAGCGTCGCCTCGAACCGCAGCGAGCCCGACATGCCCAGGTGCAGCAGCACGCCCCCCGGCTGCGGGGCCACGCCCGGCGCCGACCCCGGACCCAGGGGCATCCACAGGTACTTGCCCCGGCGCACCAGCGGCCCGACCACCCGCCCGACCAGCCCCGCCGGATCGACGCCCAGCGGCCAGCGCAGCGGCTTGCCCAGTCGGGCGGCCTGCACGCGCGCACCCTCGATGCGGTGTGACAGGCTCAGGCGGGTGACTTCGACTTCGGGCAACTCGGGCATGGCGGCATTATCGGAGCGCCCGGTCATCCGGGCAGCGGCCGCCTAGAATGGCCTGCACCACGGAGTCCACCTCGATGCCACAGCCCCTTGCCGCCCGTCTGTCCCGCGCGGTCCGCACGCGCCCCGCCCGCCCGCCTGCCCGGCCGTGGCTCGGGTGGCTGATCGCGCTCGGCATGACCCCCGCGCTCGGTGCCGCGCAGACCCCCGCCCCGCCCACCACGCCGGACACGGCCATCACGCGGTCCGCGCTGGACGGCGTCATGTTCTACCAGGTGCTCGTCAGCGAGCTGGAGCTGCGCCAGGGGGATGCGGGGCTGGCGTTCCAGGTGATGCTCGAAGCGGCCAAGCGGAGCCGGGAAGAGGCGCTCTACCGGCGCGCGGTGGACATGGCCATCGGCGCCCGCGCCGGTGAGCAGGCGCTGGAGGCGCTGAAAGCGTGGCGCCAGAGCCTGCCGAAATCCCGGGGCGCCGCCGAGCTGGAGACCCAGATGCTGATGGCCCTCGGCCGCCACCAGGACGCCCGCGAGCCGCTGAACGCCTTCATCGACCTGACCCCGGTGGACGAACGCTCCGCCGCGATCGCCAGCCTGCCCCGACTCGTGCTCAGCGGCGACAAGCCCGAAGAAGCGGCCCGCGCGATCGACGACACGCTCAAGGCGTGGCGCACCCCCAAATCGCCGACCCGGCTCGCCGCGCTGACCGCCTCGGCCGGCGCCTGGCTGACCGCGGGCAACCGCGAGCGCGGTCTGGCCCTGACCCGGGAAGCGCACGACCTGGACCCGTCGAACCAGCCGGCCGCGCTGCTGGCCCTGGAGCTGATGAAGGACACGCCGGCCGCCGAGTCGATCGTCACCCGCTACCTGGCCACCCCGCAGGCGGCGGGTCTGGTGCGCGCCGCGTATGTGCGCCGCCTGACCACGTCGCAGCGCTATGGCGACGCGCTCGCCGAGGTCAACCGCCTCACCAGGAGCGACCCCGAACTGGCGACCGGCTGGCTGATGCAGGGCGCGCTGCAGATCGAACTCGGCCAGCCCGCCGCCGCGCAGACCTCGCTGCAGCGCTTCCTCGACCTCAAGGAAAGCGCGCCGACCACCCCACTGACCCCGCCGATCGCGGCCGACGCGGACGCCGACGAGATGCCCGACCGGCCGGACGACGAGGTGCTGGCCGCGATGCAGCGCAACGAAGGCCAGGAGCTGGCGCAGGCCTACCTGATGCTCTCCCAGGCCGCCGAGCAGCTCAAGGACTACCCCGGCGCGCTGAAGTGGCTCGACAAGCTCGCCGGCCAGACCAGCGCCTCCAGCGTGCTGCAACGCCGCGCCTCGCTGCTGATGCGCCAGGGCCAGCTCCCGCAAGCCCGCGCCCTGCTGCAGAAAATGCCGCAGACCACGCCCGAAGAAACCCGCGCCCGCTACCTCGCCGAGGCCCAGCTCCTGCGCGACGCCAAGGACTGGACCGCCGCCTACACGCTGCTCACTGAAGCCAACACGAAGCTCCCGGACGACGCCGACCTGCTGTACGAGCAGGCGCTTTTGGCCGAGAAGCTGCTGCGCTTCGACGAGATGGAAACGCTGCTGCGCCACGTCATCAAGG
>JBDLVJ010000218.1:0-3500 GCA_039804875.1 Pseudomonadota bacterium
ATCGTGCCCTTCCTCTCCACCTCGGGCAAGATCGAGAACTATGTCTCGGTGCGCTTCGAGATCACGGCCCGCAAGCTGGCACAGGCCCGCGCCGAGGAACAGACCGCCCTGCTCCAGGGAGCCATCAGCACCATCGGCCAGGCTTTTTGCATCTTCGATGCACAGGACCGGCTGGTCTACTTCAACGAACAGTACCGGCAGGTCTACGCGACGAGCGTGGCCAGGATCGTGCCCGGCGCAACCTTCGAGTCCTTCGTGCGCTTCGGCGCCGAACAGGGCCAGTACCCCGAGGCGGTCGGCAGGGTCGAGGACTGGGTGGCGCGACGCCTGGCGGCCCGCCGGCGTGGCGCGGGCGAGCTGATACAAGCGCTGGACAGCGGTCGCATCCTGCGCATCGTCGAGCGGCACATGCCGACCGGCCATGTCGCGAGCGTGCTGGTAGACATCACCGACATGCTCAGGGACAAGGAGGCGGCCCAGGCCGCCGAACGCGCCAAGAGCCAGTTCCTGGCCAACATGAGTCACGAAATCCGCACCCCGATGAACGCGGTGCTGGGCATGCTGACGCTGCTGGACAAGACGCCGCTGACCCCGCAGCAGAACGACTACGCCGGCAAGGCAAAACGGGCGGGCAGGTCGCTGCTGGGGCTGCTCAATGACATCCTGGACCTGTCCAAGATCGGCGCTGGCATGATGCAGCTCGAACCACATCCGTTCCAGATAGAACAGCTGATGCGCGGGCTGGCGGAAATCTTCGCCAGCACGCTGTCGAACCCCGAGGTGGAATTGCTGCTCGATCTGGACCCACGCGCCGCCGTGGCGGTGATCGGCGACAGCCTGCGCCTGCACCAGATCCTGCTCAACCTGGGCGGCAACGCCATCAAGTTCACCCAGCAAGGCCATGTGCTGATCGGCGTCAGGCTACTCGAACGCGAAGCCACCCGGCTGCGCCTGGGGTTCGAGGTCAGCGACACGGGAATCGGCATGCAGGCCGAGTTCCAGCGCGTGATCTTCGATGCCTTCACCCAGGCGGAACGCTCGACCACCCGCCATTACGGCGGCTCGGGCCTGGGCATGGCCATCACGAGCCAGCTCGTGACGATGATGGACGGCCAGCTGCGGGTCGAGAGCGAGATGGGCCGGGGCAGTCGCTTCCTGTTCGAGATCGCGCTGCCGCTGGACCCGGCGGCACCGACCGAGGCGGCTGACGGGGCGCGCCCCGTGCCGGGCGGGGCGGGACTGCGCGTGCTGGTGGTCGAGGACTACCCGGAAGCGCGCGCATTGCTGGTGCGGATATGCGGCTCCCTGGGCTGGGAAGCGACCGCCTGCGACAGCGGCGAGGCCGCCCTGCTTCAGCTGCGCCAGCAGGCGGCGCAGGGCCGGCACTACGATGTGGTGTTCATGGACCAGCAGATGCCGGGCCTCGATGGGACGCAGACCTGCGCACGACTGCGCGAGTGGGACCGCCACACGCCGGTGGTGATGATGAATACCTTCCACGGCATGGCCTCGGCCCGGCAGACCGACACCGGCCTGATGGAGCTGGTCAACGGCCAGATCATGAAACCCGTCACCGCCTCGGTGCTGTTCGATGCGGTAGTCAACCTGCGCGGACAGGGCGCGCCGACGGTCGGGTCGGCGCCCAGCCAGGCGGGCAGCGACGCGCCGCTGGCGGGCCTGCGCATCCTGGTGGCCGAGGACAATCTGGTGAATCAGCAGCTGGCGCGCGAACTGCTGATGAGCGAAGGCGCCGAGGTGGACATCGCCGCCAACGGCCAGCTCGCGCTCGACATGGTGCGGTCGGCGCCCGAGCGCTACGACATCGTGCTGATGGACATGCAGATGCCGGTGATGGACGGACTGGCCGCCACCAGGGCGATCCGGACCCTGCTCGACCCGCTGGCACTGCCGATCGTGGCCATGACCGCCAACGCCATGCATGACGATCGCCAGGCCTGCCTGGCCGCGGGCATGAACGACCATGTGCCCAAGCCCCTGGACATGGACGAGCTGATCGACGTGGTGTTGCAGCAGGTCCGGGCCGCATCGGCCCAGGACAAAGCCAAGCCGTAAAATCCCGGGCCATACCCTCTCTATCTGATCGCACATGACCGACGCCATCGCCCAACCCGGCCTGCAATCCTTGTCCAAGTCCTTCGAGCCCGCCGCCCTGGAAGCCCACTGGGGCCCCGAATGGGAGCAGCGCGGCTACGGCGCGGCGGGCTTCCGTGGCACCGGCGCGCCCCAGGCCGAGGCCCCCGCGTTCGCGATCCAGCTGCCGCCGCCCAACGTGACCGGCACGCTGCACATGGGCCATGCCTTCAACCAGACCATCATGGACAGCCTGACGCGCTACCACCGGATGGCGGGCTTCAACACGGCCTGGATTCCGGGCACCGACCATGCCGGCATCGCGACCCAGATCGTGGTCGAGCGCCAGCTCCAAGGCTTGGGGCTCAGCCGCCACGACATGGGCCCGACCCCGGCCGAGGCGCGCAAGAACTTCGTCGCCAAGGTCTGGGAGTGGAAGGAGCAGTCCGGCAACACCATCACCCAGCAGATGCGCCGCATGGGCGACAGCGTGGACTGGAGCCGCGAGTACTTCACGATGGACGACAAGCTGTCCAAGGCCGTGACCGAGACCTTCGTCCAGCTCTACCAACAGGGCCTGATCTACCGTGGCAAGCGCCTGGTCAACTGGGATCCGGTGCTGATGAGCGCGGTGTCCGACCTCGAGGTCGAGAGCGAGGAGGAGGACGGCAGCCTCTGGCATATCGCCTACCCGCTCGCGAGCGGCGAGGGCCAGCTCGTTGTCGCGACCACCCGACCCGAGACGCTGCTGGGCGACGTGGCCGTCATGGTCCATCCCGAGGATGAGCGCTATGCGCACCTGATCGGCCAGTACGTCAAGCTGCCGCTGTGCGAGCGCGAGATTCCGGTCATCGCCGACGCCTATGTCGACCAGGAATTCGGCACCGGCGTGGTCAAGGTCACGCCCGCGCATGACGCCAACGACTACGCGGTCGGCCAGCGCCACCAGCTGCCGATCATCGGCGTGCTGACGCTCGACGCCAGGATCAACGACCACGGCCCCGAGGCTTATCGCGGCCTGGACCGCTTCGACGCGCGCAAGCAGATCGTGGCGGATCTGGAAGCCGCCGGCCTGCTGGTCGAGGTCAAGAAGCACAAGCTGATGGTGCCGCGCTGCGCGCGCACCGGCCAGGTGATCGAGCCGATGCTGATCGACCAGTGGTTCGTGGCCATGCAGTCCAAGGGCAATCAGCACAACACCAGCGGCACGTCGATCGCTGACAAAGCCATCGCCGCCGTCCAGTCAGGCGAAGTGAAGTTCGTGCCCGAGAACTGGGTCAACACCTACAACCAGTGGATGAACAACATCCAGGACTGGTGCATCAGCCGCCAGCTCTGGTGGGGACACCGCGTGCCGGCCTGGTATGACGAAGCCGGCAACATCTACGTCGCGCGCACCGAAACCGAGG
>JBDLVJ010000219.1:0-4343 GCA_039804875.1 Pseudomonadota bacterium
CGAGCGGCACCCAGTAGTCGTTCCAGCGCCAGGCATCGAACTCGGGGTGGCTGGTCGCGCGCAGGTTCAGGTTCCAGTCGCCGCTGGTCAGGCGCAACAGGAACCAGATCTGTTTTTGTCCTCGATAGTAGCCGCGCGCATCCCGGCGGATGTAGCGGTCCGGCACTTCATAGCGCAACCAGTCCCGCGTGCGGGCGACGATGGCCACATGTTCGGGCAGCAGTCCGACCTCCTCGTGCAGTTCCCGGAACATGGCCTGCTCGGGGGTTTCGCCCCGGTCTATGCCGCCCTGCGGGAACTGCCAGGAATGGGTGCGGATGCGCTTGCCCCAGAACACCTGGTTCTTCTGGTTGAGCAGAATGATGCCGACATTGGGCCTGAAGCCTTCTCTGTCAAGCATAATCAACCCCAAATTTTAAAACTGCGTTCATTATGCACCGCTAGTGGGCGGCTTGGCAGGGGCTGCCGGGGCAAACCCTGGCCCGACCTGGCTGGCGCTGCGGAGCGTGCGGGGCGCTCGCCTGAGCCTGACATGAAAGCCTCCCAGTTCCTGATTTCCACCCTCAAAGAAGCCCCGGCCGATGCCGAGGTGGTCAGCCACCAGCTCATGACGCGCGCCGGCATGATCAAGAAGCTCGGCGCCGGCATCTACACCTACATGCCGATGGGCTTGCGCGTGATCCAGAAGGTCGAACGGATCGTGCGCGAGGAGATGAACCGCGCCGGCGCGATCGAGCTGTCGATGCCGGTGGTGCAGCCGGCCGAGCTGTGGCAGGAGACCGGCCGCTTCGACAAGATGGGTCCCGAGATGCTGCGCATCAAGGACCGCCACGAGCGCGACTTCGTGCTGCAGCCGACCTCGGAGGAGGTCGTCACCGACATCGCGCGCCAGGAGCTGCGCAGCTACAAGCAGCTGCCGAAGAACTTCTACCAGATCCAGACCAAGTTCCGCGACGAGCGCCGGCCACGCTTCGGCCTGATGCGCGGGCGCGAGTTCGTCATGAAGGACGCCTATAGCTTCGACCGCGACCGTGACAGCGCGCAGGCCAGCTACCAGGTCATGGCCGGTGCCTACCGCCGCATCTTCGACCGCTTCGGCCTGACCTACCGCGCCGTGGCGGCCGACAGCGGCGCCATCGGCGGCGACCTGAGCGAGGAATTCCAGGTCATCGCCGCCACCGGCGAGGACGCGATCGTCTACTGCCCGAACAGCGACTACGCCGCCAACATCGAGAAGGCCGAGGCGCTCGTGCCCCAGGGTCAGCGCCCGGCCGCCGCCCAGGCGCTGACCAAGGTCTCGACGCCCGGCAGCTCGACCTGTGTCGCGTTGGCCGCCTTCCTCGACCTGCCTTTGTCGGCGACGGTCAAGTCTATGGTGCTGGCGACCGACGAGGTCAACGATTACGACGAAGTCACCAAGACCCGGGTCTTCCTGCTGCTGCTGCGCGCCGACCACGAGATGAACGAGGTCAAGGTCGGCAAGCTGCCGGGCTTCGAGCTCGGCTTTCGCCTGGCGACCGAGCTCGAGATCGTCGAGCATTTCGGCTGCAAGCCGGGCTACCTGGGCCCGATCGGCTTCAAGCGGCCGGTCACCGTGATCGCCGACCGCGAGGTCGCCGTGATGGCCGACTGGGTCTGCGGCGCCAACGAGCTGGACTACCACCTGAGCGGCGTCAACTGGGGCCGCGACCTGCCCGAGCCCGACCTGGTCGCCGACCTGCGCAACGTGGTCGCGGGCGATCCGTCGCCGGACGGCCAGGGCCCGCTCGCGATCGAGCGCGGCATCGAGGTCGGCCATGTGTTCTACCTCGGCACCAAGTACAGCCAGGCCATGAACGCCACCTTCCTGGCCGAGGACGGCAAGCCGCGCCATTTCGAGATGGGCTGCTACGGCATCGGCGTGACCCGCCTGCCGGCGGCCGCCGTCGAGCAGAACCATGACGCGCGCGGCATCATCTGGCCCGACGCGATCGCGCCCTTCACGCTCGTGATCTGCCCGATCGGCATGGACCGCAGCGAGGCCGTGCGCGCCGCCGCCGAACAGCTGCACGACGAGCTGGCCGCGCTGGGCGTCGATGTGCTGCTCGACGACCGTGGCGAGCGCCCGGGCGCGATGTTCGCCGACTGGGAGCTGATCGGCGTGCCGCACCGCGTCACGATCGGCGACAAGGGCCTCAAGGACGGCCTGGTCGAGTACCAGCACCGCCGCGACGAGGCCGCGACCAAGGTCGGCACGACCGAGCTGCTGGCCCTGCTCAAGGGCAAGCTGGGGCTGTGAGATGAGCCGCCGGGACTGTCTGGGCTGGATCGCCAGGGCAGGCCTGGCAAGTCTGTTGCCGGTCAGCCCGCCGGTCCTGGCCAGGACCGGCGGCCAGCTCGAGGAGCCGCTGGCCGATCCGATCCGGCTCGCGCTGCGCGCCGCGATCGAGCAGCCGGCGCCGCCCGAGCCCGAGTTTCCCACTTTCGAGGCCAGGCTGGCCTATCTGCGCTGGCTCGGCGAGATGAGCCCCCGGCTGGTGCGGCGCAAGCCCGAGCTGCAGACCCGGGTCGAATTCCTGCAGACGGTCTGGTACGAGAGCCGGCGCGCCGGCCTTGACGAGTCGCTGGTGCTGGGGCTGATCCAGGTCGAGAGCGCCTTTCGCAAATTCGCGGTTTCGCCTGCTGGCGCGCGCGGCTACATGCAGGTGATGCCGTTCTGGGCCCGGCTGATCGGCGACGGCGATCCGTCCAAGCTGTTCCTGTCGCAGACCAATATCCGCTTTGGCTGCGTGATCCTGCGCCACTATCTTGAGCGCGAGCGCGGCGACCTGTTCCTGGCGCTGGGGCGCTACAACGGCAGCCGTGGCCGGCCCGACTACCCGAACGCGGTGTTCGCGGCGCAGAAGCACTGGCGCCGGGCCTGAGCCCTTGAGCTTGTAGGTTGTCGGTCGCGCTGCAAGCAAGTCAGCCGGCGTACGCGGTCGGGGTGGGTAGCCCCTGACGGCCTTATCTGTCCGCTGCGCGGCCAGCAAATTGGTACCTATTAGGTGGTCAGGGTAGGCGGCCCCTGCCGGCCTCATCTGTCCGCTACGCGGCCAGCAAATCGGCCGTCAGGGGCCGCCCACCCCGACCTGTGCAACCGGACTCAGGCGGTCGATTCCGCCATGTCCTCGACCCAGCGCGCGAACTCGAGATCGCGCGCGGTCACGCCGCCGGCGTCGTGGGTCGTGAAGCTGATCTCGACCCGGTTGTAGAGGTTGAACCACTCGGGGTGATGCTGACGCCGCTCGGCCTCGAGCGCGACCCGGGTCATGAAGCCGAAGGCCTGGCCGAAGTCGCGCAAGGCGAGCCAGCGCGTGATCGACTGCTCCTCCTCGTCGTACTCCCAGTGCTCCAGCTCCAGCTCGGTCAGCTGCTGGCGCACCTGTTCGGCGTCCAGCACTTGCGGCGCCTCGTCGCCTGGCATCTGCAGTTCTTCCGTCATCTCAGGCCACCTTGCCGTCGATGACCTGTTGCAGCTCGCCGGACTCGTACATCTCCATCATGATGTCCGAGCCGCCGACGAACTCGCCCTTGACGTAGAGCTGCGGAATGGTCGGCCAGTTGCTGTATTCCTTGATGCCCTGGCGGATTTCCGGGTCTTCCAGCACGTTGACGGTCTGCAGGGTCTTGGTGTCGACGCCGCAGGCCTTGAGAATCTGGATCGCGCGGCCCGAGAAGCCGCACATCGGGAAGCTGGCGCTGCCCTTCATGAAGAGCACGATCTCGTTGTTCTTGACCAGTTGGTCGATGCGCTGTTGGGTGTCGCTCATGGGGGGCTCCGCTTGTCGGTGTGGGTAAAGGCCATGATTATCCCAGTGCGGGGGTGACCTTGCGAGTCGGGTGGTGGCCGGCCCGCAAAAGACAAAGCCCGCACGGGGCGGGCTTGTCGTTTCAACCGGCGCAGCCATCAATGAGTTCAGTGCGCTGGTCGATGAGTTCAATGTAATCGTGCCACCGCCGGCCGTCTAGGCTGTCGTGGTTACGAAACTCGTCACGCGGTACCGGACGGCGGTGTCGTCCCGCATCAGGGCCGCTGCTCCAGTTCGGTCAGCGCGACCGCGAAGTCGAAGTCCCGGATCGCCTTGGCCACCGTGTCGTAACGCTGCCCCAGCGCCGCGCGGATCTGGCCGGCATGGTCCTCGAACAGTTGCAGGCATTCCGTGTCGCAGGCCTCCAGCAAGCCCAGCAGCCGGGCGCGCAGCGGTGACCATTGCCTGACATCCATCATCGGCGCCTCGACCGGGTCGGCCGCTTCCTCCGGCCTGGGCAGGCAGGTGGCGATCGCCTGCCGCAGCGGCGCGAGCTCAAGCGCGGCCGCCTCG
>JBDLVJ010000220.1:0-3190 GCA_039804875.1 Pseudomonadota bacterium
CGGCAACGACATCGACACCACGACCACCCCGGTCGAGGCCGCGCTGAACTGGGCCATGCAGAAGGTACGCCGCAGCGGCGGCGAGCGCGCCGGCGGCTTCCCGGGCGCCGACAAGGTGCTGGCCCAGCTCGACGCCAGCCTGGCGCTGACGCGCAAGCGCGTCGGCCTGATCGCCAAGGACCGGGTGCCGGTGCGCGAGCATGTCGAGCTGCAGAACGCCGAAGGCCAGCGCATCGGCGAGGTCACCAGCGGCCTGATCGGCCCGACCATCAACCAGCCGATCGCGATCGGCTATGTCGAGCCGGCCTACGCCGCGCTGGGCACCCCGGTCAATGCCATCGTGCGCGGCAAGGCCGTGGCGATGGAAGTCGCTGCCATGCCCTTCGTGCCCACCCGCTACTACCGCGGCTGATCTTCTTCGACAATTGGGCACCGCGCAGGCGGTGTCCGACCCATCTTTTTTCATCTGGAGCCCCCATGAGCCTGAAATACACCCCCGACCACGAATGGCTGAACGTCGAAGGCGATGTCGCCGTCGTCGGCATCACCCACCATGCCCAGGATGCCCTGGGTGACGTGGTGTTCGTCGAGCTGCCCGAGGTCGGCACGACCTTCGCCGCCAAGGACGTGGCCGGCGTGGTCGAGTCGGTCAAGGCCGCCGCGGATGTCTACATGCCGGTCAACGGCGAGATCATCGAAATCAACGAAGCGCTGCGCGACGATCCCTCGCTGGCCAACAGCGACCCGCTGGGGGCCGGCTGGTTCTTCAAGGTCAAGCTGTCCGACCTGGCCGAACTCGACGGCCTGCTGGACGAGACCGCCTACGGCGCTCTGACCCAGTAAGTCGCGTCCTTCCCGCCACCGTCGGGTCCGGCGGTGGCTTTCCTTTTTCTTGCCCGGAATCAACCCGCCATGTCGACGCCCTCCGCCCGCCCCCTGGCCGACCTCGAAAACGCCAGCGAATTCATCGCACGCCACATCGGCGTCTGCGCTGCCGACGAAACCCACATGCTGTCCGTGATCGGCGAGGCCTCGCGCCGCGACCTGATCGACAGCATCGTGCCGCGCTCGATCGCGCGTGGCAGCCGCATGGCGCTGCCCGACGCGATCACCGAGGCGCAGGCGCTGGCTGACCTGAAGGCGATTGCCGGCAAGAACAAGATCTTCAAGAGCTATATCGGCCAGGGCTACCACGGTACCCACACCCCGGGCGTGATCCTGCGCAACATCCTGGAAAACCCGGCCTGGTACACCGCCTACACGCCGTACCAGGCCGAGATCAGCCAGGGCCGGATGGAGGCGCTGGTCAACTTCCAGACCATGGTGACCGACCTGACCGGCATGGCGATCGCCAACGCCTCGATGCTCGACGAATCCACCGCCGCCGCCGAAGCCATGACGCTGGCGAAGCGTTCGGTCAAGGCCAAGGGCAATGTCTTCATCGTCGGCGGAGACTGCCACCCGCAGACGATCGAGGTGATCCGGACCCGCGCCGCGACGATGGACATCACGGTCAGGATCGCCGCCACCGAAGCCGAGTGGAACGCCGCGATCACGGGCGACGACTACTTCGCCGCCCTCAACCAGTACCCCGGCAGCAGCGGCTGGCTGTGCGACTGGAGCGCGTCGGCCGAGGCCATCCACGGCAAGAAGGCCGCGCTGATCCTGGCCGCCGACCTGCTGGCACTGACCCTGCTGAAGGCGCCGGGCGAGATGGGCGCCGACATTGTCGTCGGCACCACCCAGCGCTTCGGCATGCCGATGGGAGCCGGCGGCCCGCACGCCGCCTACATGGCCTGCCGCGACGAGTACAAGCGCTCGATGCCGGGCCGCCTGGTCGGCATCAGCGTCGACGTGCACGGCAACCCGGCCTACCGGCTGGCGCTGCAGACGCGCGAGCAGCATATCCGCCGCGAGAAGGCCACCTCCAACATCTGCACCGCGCAGGTGCTGCCGGCCGTCGTCGCCAGCATGTACGCGGTTTACCACGGCCCGCAAGGCCTCAAGCGCATCGCCGAGCGCGTCGCCAGCTACACCGCGATCCTGGCACAGGGCCTGCAATCGCTGGGCTACCCGCTGGTGCACCACACCGCCTTCGACACGCTGACCGTCAAGACCGCCAGCGCCGGTGCCGCCCACGCGCTGGTCCAGCATGCCGCCGCCAACGGCATCAACCTGCGCCAGCTGCGCGGCGACTGCGTCGGCCTCTCGCTCGACGAGACCACCACGCGCGCGGACCTCGCCCAGCTCTGGTCGCTGTTCGCCCAGCCGGGCCAGGCCTGTCCGCGGGTAGAGGCCTTCGAGGCCGGCGTCGAGACCCTGATTCCGGCCGCGCTGCGCCGCGGCAGCGCCTACCTGAGCCACCCGGTCTTCAACCGCTACCACAGCGAAACCGGCATGCTGCGCTACATCCGCGCGCTGTCGGACAAGGATCTGGCGCTGGACCGCAGCATGATCCCGCTGGGCAGCTGCACCATGAAGCTCAACGCGACCAGCGAGATGATCCCGATCACCTGGCCCGAGTTCGCGCTGGTGCACCCGTTCGCGCCGGCCGACCAGCTCGAGGGCTACCGCCTGCTCGACGAGCAGCTGCGCGCCTGGCTGGCTCAAGCCACCGGCTACGCCGCCATCAGCCTGCAGCCCAACGCCGGCTCGCAGGGTGAATACGCCGGCCTGCTGGCGATCAAGGGCTACCACGAGGCCCATGGCAACGGCCACCGCGACATCTGCCTGATCCCGTCCAGCGCCCACGGCACCAACCCGGCTTCCGCCCAGATGGCCGGCATGCAGGTGGTCGTGACCAAGTGCGACGAGAGCGGCAACGTCGACCTGGCCGACCTGCAGGCCAAGTGCAAACAGCACAGCGCCAAGCTGGCCGCGGTCATGATCACCTACCCGAGCACGCACGGCGTGTTCGAGACCGAGGTCAAGGCGCTCTGCGAGCTGGTGCATAGCCATGGCGGCCGGGTCTATGTCGACGGCGCCAACATGAACGCGCTGGTCGGTGTCGCGGCACCGGGCGAGTTCGGCGGCGACGTCAGCCACCTGAACCTGCACAAGACTTTCTGCATTCCGCACGGCGGCGGCGGCCCGGGTGTCGGTCCCGTCTGCGTGGTCGAAGACCTCGTGCCTTTCCTGCCCGGCCATGTAGCAGGTGGTGTCGCCGGAAAGGTCGGCGCAGTGTCTGCTG
>JBDLVJ010000221.1:0-5655 GCA_039804875.1 Pseudomonadota bacterium
TCTGCGCGCCGTGACCAGGCCCGGTGACGTGGTGGCGCTGGAGTCGCCGACCCATTTCGGTTTCCTCGACCTGCTGGAGTCCCTGAACCTGCGGGTGCTGGAGGTGCCGACCCATCCGAAACAGGGCCTGTCCTTGCCGGCCTTGCAATTGGCGCTGGACACACAGCCGGTGAAGGTCGTGCTGTCGGTGCCGACCCTGTCCAATCCGCTCGGCGCGGTCATGAAGCACTCGGACAAGCGCGCCCTGGTGCAGATGCTGGCCAGCCGGCAGATTCCCCTGATCGAGGATGTGGTCTTCAACGACCTGCTGGCGGCCGACGAGCGGCGCAAGGCCGCCAAGGCGTTCGACCAGGACGGGGGCGTGATGGTCTGCGGCTCGTTTTCCAAGACCGTGGCGCCCGGGCTGCGCCTTGGCTGGGTCGAGGCCGGGCGCTGGAAGGACAGCGTCAGCATGCTGAAACGGGTGCAGGGCGGCCCGACCAATGTGGTGCTGGAGCAGGCATTGGCCGATCTGCTGTCACAGGCCGGCTACGAGGCCCGCATGCGTCGTCTGGGCGCGTTGATGAAGGACCGGCTGCAAGAGGCCCGGGGCCTGATCAGCGACGGCTTTCCGCGTGGCACCCGGGTCAGCGATCCGTCGGCGGGCTATACCCTGTGGGTGGAGCTGCCCGGACAGCTCGATGCCATGACCCTGTTTCAGCGCTGCGTCGCCGAGGGCATCACCTTCGGGCCGGGCGCGCTGTTCACCGCGACCGACCGCTTCCGCCACTGTCTGCGCCTGAGCTTTGCCGGTGCCTGGACCGACGTGGAACGGCGGGCACTGGCGCGGATCGGAGAACTGGCGCGGCACCAGGGCGATGCGCCATGAACGGGATGGAGCGCGCGCTCAGTTCCCGCCGGCTTCGGCCCGCGCGCGCGGCCGCATCAGCGTGCTCTTGCCGAACAGGCTCTCGATCAGGTCGACCGCCAGCCGCGCGCTGCGGTTGCGCAGATCGAGCGCCGGGTTGAGCTCCATCAGGTCCAGGCTCGCGAGCCGGCCGCTGTCGGCGATCATCTCCATGCAGAGCTGGGCCTCGCGGTAGTTCGGGCCGCCGCGCACCGGGGTGCCGACGCCAGGCGCGATCTCCGGGTCCAGGAAGTCCAGGTCCAGGCTCAGGTGCAGGTGGGTGTCGGCATCGACGCCGAGCAGCGCCTGCTCCATCGCGTGGCGCATGCCATGTTCGTCGATGTAGCGCATGTCGTAGACCTCCAGGCCCTGTTCGTGCACCAGCCGCTTCTCGCCCGGATCGACGCTGCGGATGCCGAGCTGGCGCAGCTGTCCGGGCCGCAGCGCCGGCGCATCGCCGCCGGCCAGCCTGGTCAGTTCCGACGGTCCGAGGCCGCACAGGCAGGCCACCGGCATGCCATGCAGATTGCCGCTCGGCGTCAGCTCGCGGGTGTTGCAGTCGGCATGGGCGTCGAGCCAGAGCACGCGCAGGCGCCGGCCGCGCTCGCGGCAATGGCGCGCGACCGCACTGATGGAACCGATCGCCAGGCAGTGGTCGCCGCCCAGCAGCAGCGGCAGCCGGTCCTGTCGCAGCTCGGCCAGCACCGCCTCGTGGACGCGCTGGTTCCAGGCGATCACCTGGCTCAGATGGCGGTAGCCCTCTTGCGCCGGCTGGTCGGGGTTGGCCGGCCCGCTCAGGTTGCCGCAGTCAACCACTTGCAGCCCGCGCTGTTCGAGCGCCGGTTGCAGGCCGGCGACCCGCATTGCTTCCGGCCCCATCGAGGCCCCGCGCACGCTGGCGCCAATGTCGGTCGGCGCGCCGATCAGGCTGATGCGGGGTGAGCTGTCCACGACCTTCTCCTTGAGGTGACGGCCCACTTTACATCGAGATCTTCCCCCGGGTGGGGGATCGACGCACATCCCTGTCAATGCTGGCCGGACGCTTCGCCATCTTCCGGTAACCAGCGCCCGCCGCGCCGGCCCGGCTCGGGGGGATGACGCGGGCCGACCTCGACCGACCGTGGCACTGGCACGGGGCGCTCGGCCTGGGCCCGCTCGGCCAACCCGCGCATGAAGCCGGCGCGGCCCGGCTCGGTCTGCTGGATCACCGGCGGGGCGGGGCGGCTTGGCACCGGCTGGATCCGGGACTGTGGTGACCACTCGTGCCGGGGCGCGCGGGGTTCTGGTTCGGTACGCCAGGTCCGGTCGGGTTCCTGAAAGCGCGGATGAACCTGCGGCGGACGGCGCTCTTCCCATTGACCACCCTGCGGGCGCCGATGCTCGATTTCGCGCGGCCATGGCTGCGGCCCCCAGGCCTGGCCCGGATGCCGATCCGACCAGCGCCCCGGCACCCATAAGTAACGGGAGCCGCCCCAGTTCCAGTAGCCATCGACCCAGACCTGGCCCGAGGCGGGCGGCGGTCCGGGGTATTCGATCCGGGGTACTGGCGGCGCCGCGTAGACCGTGGTCGAGTAGGCCGGCTGGTAAGCCGGACCGTAATCCACCACCGGCCCAGGCACCACGGCACAACCCGTCAAGGCGACAGCGGCGAGCAGGAAAACCGGGAGATGTGATGCCATGGCGGCATTGTCGGGGTCCGCCGCGAAGCGGACAAGCCCGGGCTACAGCTGCTTACAGCTGTCACGCCTGGGTACACGGATCAAGGCCTGGTGCGCGGCGCCTCAATGGCGTCGCAGCTGGGCGGATTCATGCCGCTCGGGCTCCCAGCGCCCGGGCTCGAGCTGCCAGCGCTCGGTGCCGCGGCGCCAGACCGGTGCTTGCCAGACATGACCCGGGCGCGGTGCGACCCAGCGCCCGGCCTGCCATTGGTAGCGGCCGTCGATCCACTCCCAGTGACCGGCGATCCAGAACTGGCCGCTGCTGGCCGGGCGCCCCGGGTGTTCCAGGCGCGACGCGGGCGGCTCGGGCTGGCCGCGTGCCTCGGAGCCGGGACCGGCCCCGGGCTCGGGACCTGCGGGGGCGACGGCACAGCCCGCCAGCAGCGCCAGCAGGAGCGGCAGGAGCCATTTCAGGAGTCGCATGTTCGGCCCGGGGTTGACGACAGGAGCCGGTTCAACGCAGCTCGGGCAGCTCGATCTTGACTTCGAGCACCTCGAGGTTGTCCTCGCGATCAAGCTGGACCTTGATGTCGTCCGGATTGATCTTGATGTAGCGACCGATGACCTCGAGCAGGTCGCGCTGCAACGCGGGCAGGTAGTCAAGCTCGCTGGCATTGCGCCCGCTGCGCTCGTGCGCCAGGATGATCTGCAACCGCTCCTTGGCCACCGAGGCGGTCTTCTTCTTCTCGCCGAGCAGGAAGGAAAAAAAAGACATGCTGCTTATCTCCCGCTGAACAGACGCTTGAAGAAACTCGGCTTGACCGCCTCGACGAAACGCAGCGGGCGCTCGTGGCCAAGGAAGCGTTCGACCAGGTCCTTGTAGGCCTCGGACACGTCGCTGCCGTCCTTGTGGATCACCGGCGTGCCTTCGTTGGAGGCCTGCAGCACGATCTCGCTCTCGGGAATCACGCCGATCAGCGGGATGCGCAGGATGTCGTGGATGTCCTCGATCGAGAGCATCTGGCCGTCCTCGACCCGGTTCGGGTTGTAGCGCGTGATCAGCAGATGCTCCTTGACCGGGTCCTTGCCATTGATCGCGCGCTGGGTCTTGCTGCCCAGCATGCCGAGGATGCGGTCGGAGTCGCGCACCGAGGAGACCTCGGGGTTGGTCACGACCAGCGCCTCGTCGGCGTAGTGCATGGCCATCAGTGCGCCGGTCTCGATGCCGGCCGGCGAATCGCAGATGATGTACTCGAAGCCCATGCCGGCGAGCTCGGTCAGCACGCGACCGACCCCTTCCTGGGTCAGCGCGTCCTTGTCGCGCGTCTGGCTGGCGGCCAGCACATAGAGGTTCTCGCACTGCTTGTCCTTGATCAGGGCCTGGTGCAGGTTGGACTCGTTCTGGATCACGTTGATGAAGTCATACACCACGCGGCGTTCGCAGCCCATCAGGAGATCGAGGTTGCGCAGGCCGACGTCGAAATCGATCACGACCGTCTTGAAGCCCTTGAGCGCGAGACCGGTAGCGAAGCTGGCGCTGGTGGTGGTCTTGCCCACTCCACCCTTACCAGAAGTCACAACGACTATTTTTGCCATTTTAGATTCTTTATGAAGAAAAGATCAGATTAGTTGATGGGTTCGAGCACCAGCTTCTCGCCGTCGGGGCCGGCCTGCAGCCTGACCTGGGCCGGCCGGCCCTGCACGTTGGCGGGCAATGGGTTGTCACTGGTGCGATAGACGCCGGCGATCGACACCAGCTGGGCTTCCAGGCTGGCGGCGAAGATGCGGGCATCGGTATAGCCACGCGCGCCGGCGATCGCCTTGCCGCGCAGCGGGGCAAACACATGGATATGGCCGTCGGCGATCACTTCGGCGCCCGGGTTGACCACGGCCAGCACCACCAGATCGCGACCGCGCGCGTAGACCTGCTGGCCCGAGCGCAGCGGCTTGTCGACGATCAGGGCCGGCAGCAGCTCGGGCTCCGGCGGGGATGCCGGGCGCGCCGCCGTCTGAGCAGACCCGTCGGCGCGCGCGTAGGTGGCCTCGTCGGCCCGCGCCAGCCCGACCTGCAGCGCGGACTGCATCTGCTTGGGATTGCCGCCCTTGACCGCCACCGGCACCAGGTGATAGCGGCGCAGCAGCGGCAGCAGGAAGCTCCACTCCAGCAGCTCGTCGCTGTCGCGCAGGGCCGACAGGTCGATCAGCAAGGGATCGCTCGCGAAGAAATCAGGGGTGTTGCTATAGCGCTGCTGGAGCTCCTTCGCCACATCGTTGAGATGCGTCGACTTCAGCAACAGCGTCACCAGCGGGAGCTGGGCGCTCTTGACCTCGAACGGATGGGCTGTCGAGCCCGGTGCGGCAGAAGACATGCGAATAACAGTCAGAAAACATAAATCTTAACAGCCAGCGCTGAAATGCCAGAAAAGCCACTCAGGCCGTTGCGGCAAAGGATTATTACCACCCAGCAGAAGTTTGAAACTCCTGATCAGTGGAATCTACTTTAAAAATAGTCGCAGCAGTAGAGGGATTTCCGCGCCTGTTGATAAGTTTATTTATCTGTTTTTCATCAATAGCTTTACCATTCATCAAGCCTGTGGACTGATTTTTCTGATCACCTTATTGGCGATGTGTAAGTCATAAAAATGTTCACATCCTGTTGATAATTGGATGATTGACATGTTCTTATCCACAAAAGCATGAAAAATGCCGCCCGACCGGGGCGGCATGGCGCGAGGCCTGCCAAGCCTGCCAAGCCTGCCAAGCCTGCCAAGCCTGCCAAGCGGTCAGGCCTGGACCTGATAGCCCTCTTCGGTGATCGCGCCGGCCAGCAGGTCGCGCGGCTGGCTGGACTCGACCTCGACCCGCTGCTGGCCGCGGTCGATGGTGACCTGGGCGTGCGGATCCAGCGAGCGGATCGCCTGGATCACGGCCTTTTCGCAATGGCCGCAAGTCATGCCGGTGACGGTGAAGATCTGTTGCATCAAGAATTCCTTTCAGTGGGTGATCAGCCATCGGAGTATGGCGCCGGCACAGCGAGGCCGCGCGCCAGCGGCTGTGTCAAGAACTCGTCCGAGTTCCAGTTCATACTTGCCGCATGGAACAAGCAAGCAC
>JBDLVJ010000222.1:0-3229 GCA_039804875.1 Pseudomonadota bacterium
CCTGCGCCAAGCAGACCTGGGACGATTACATCGAGCAGGCGGTGATCAAGGCGATCAGCGTCACGCGCGAGATCACCGGCGCCGAGACCATCAACACGCTGGGCTTCTGCGTCGGCGGCACCATCCTGTCCACCGCGCTGGCCGTGCTGGCCGCGCGTGGCGAGAAGCCGGTCGCCAGCGCGACCTTCCTGACCACGATGCTCGACTTCAGCGACACCGGGGTGCTCGACATCTTCATCGACGAGGCCATGGTCAAGCTGCGCGAGCTGCAGTTCTCCCAGGGCGGCCTGCTGCCCGGGCGCGACCTGGCGACCACCTTCAGCTTCCTGCGTCCGAACGACCTGGTCTGGAACTATGTGGTCGGCAACTACCTCAAGGGCGAGACCCCGCCGCCGTTCGACCTGCTGTACTGGAACGGCGACAGCACCAATCTTCCCGGTCCCTACTACGCCTGGTATCTGCGCAACACCTATCTGGAAAACCGCCTGGTCAAGCCCGGCGCGGCCACGGTCTGCGGCCAGCCGGTCGATCTGTCCAAGGTCGACATCCCGGTCTATCTCTACGGCTCGCGCGAGGACCATATCGTGCCGATCGGCGGCGCCTATGCCACGACCCAGTTCCTCAGCGGCCCCAAGCGCTTCGTGATGGGGGCCTCCGGTCATATCGCCGGCGTGATCAATCCCGCAAGCAAGGGCAAGCGCAGCCACTGGATCGGCTCCGACACCGATTTTCCCGCCAACGTCGAGGACTGGATCGCCACCTCGAGCGAGCACAAGGGCAGCTGGTGGGGCGACTGGGCCCAGTGGCTCAAGAGCCAGTCCGGTGCCCTGGTCGCCGCGCCCAAGTCCTACGGCAACCGCCAGTACAAGTCCATCGAGCCGGCGCCCGGCCGCTACGTCAAGGCCAAGGCCTGAGGCGTCGCGCCCGCTGCCCGCGTTTCCCCCGCAATCCCGTCAGTCAATAAAGAGGAGCTACCCATGCAAGACAACATCGTTATCGTCGCGGCCGTGCGCACCGCCGTCGGCAAGTTCGGCGGCAGCTTGGCCAAGGTCAGCGCGCCCGAACTCGGCGCGACCGTCATCAAGGCATTGCTCGAGCGCACCGGCGTCGCCGCCGACCAGATCGGCGAAGTGATCATGGGCCAGGTGCTGGCCGCTGGCGCGGGTCAGAACCCGGCCCGTCAGGCCATGATGAAGGCCGGCATCGCCAAGGAAACCCCGGCGCTGACCATCAACGCCGTCTGCGGCTCGGGCCTGAAAGCCGTGATGCTGGCCGCGCAGGCCGTGGCCTGGGGCGACAGCGAGATCGTGATCGCGGGCGGCCAGGAAAACATGAGCGCCAGCGGCCATGTGCTGCCGGGCAGCCGCGACGGCCAGCGCATGGGTGACTGGAAGCTGGTCGACACCATGATCAACGACGGCCTGACCGACGCCTACGCCAAGTACCACATGGGCATCACGGCCGAGAACGTCGCCAAGGAATTCAGCATCTCCCGCGAGATGCAGGACGCCCTGGCCCTGGCCAGCCAGCAAAAGGCGGCCGCCGCCCAGGAAGCCGGCAAGTTCGTCGACGAGATCGTGCAGGTCGTGATCCCGCAGCGCAAGGGCGACCCGCTCGTCTTCGCCGCCGACGAGTTCATCAACAAGAAGACCAGCACCGAGGTGCTGGCCGCTCTCAAGCCCGCCTTCGACAAGGCCGGCAGCGTGACCGCCGGCAACGCCTCGGGCATCAATGACGGCGCCGCCGCCGTGATGGTCATGAAGGCCAGCAAGGCCGCCGCCCTGGGCCTGACCCCGCTGGCCACGCTCAAGAGCTTCGGCACCACCGGCCTGGACCCGGCCATCATGGGCATGGGCCCGGTCTCGGCCTCCAGGAAGGCGCTTGAGCGCGCCGGCTGGAGCGTGGGCGATGTCGACCTGTTCGAGCTCAACGAAGCCTTCGCGGCCCAGGCCTGCGCCGTCAACCAGGAGCTGGGCACCGATCTGGCCAAGGTCAACGTCAACGGCGGCGCGATCGCGCTGGGTCACCCGATCGGCGCCTCCGGCTGCCGCATCCTGGTTTCGCTGCTGCACGAGATGCAGCGCCGCGACGCCAAGAAGGGCCTGGCCGCGCTGTGCATCGGTGGCGGCATGGGCGTGGCGCTGGCCGTTGAGCGCTGATCCGCGTCTTCGCTTTCTTGCAGATTTCCCCAGTTCCTGACCGCCGGGTGTTCCGGTGGCCAGGATGATTTTCAGACGATCCAAACCAACAATCCAGGAGAAGACAATGACTCAAAAAATCGCTTACGTGACCGGTGGCATGGGTGGCATCGGAACGGCCATCTGCCAGCGCCTGCATCAGGAAGGCTTCAAGGTCATCGCCGGTTGCGGCCCGACCCGTGACTTCACGAAATGGCTCGACGAGCAAGCCGCCCTGGGCTTCACCTTCTACGCCTCCGCGGGCGATGTCAGCAGCTGGGAATCGACCGTCGAAGCCTTCGCCAAGGCCAAGGCCGAGCATGGCCCGATCGACGTGCTGGTCAACAACGCCGGTATCACCAAGGACCGCATGTTCCTGAAGATGACCCGCGCGGACTGGGATGCCGTCATCGACACCAACCTGAACTCGATGTTCAACGTGACCAAACAAGTCGTGCCGGACATGGTCGAAAAGGGCTGGGGCCGCATCATCCAGATCTCCTCGGTCAACGGCAACAAGGGCCAGGCCGGCCAGACCAACTACTCGGCCGCCAAGGCCGGCATGCACGGCTTCTCGATGGCGCTGGCGCAGGAAATGGCGACCAAGGGCGTGACCGTCAACACCGTGAGCCCGGGCTACATCGGCACCGACATGGTCAACGCCATCCGTGCCGACGTGCTCGAGAAGATCGTCGCGACCGTGCCGGTCAAGCGCCTGGGCAAGCCGAGCGAGATCGCCTCCATCGTCGCCTGGCTGGCCAGCGAAGACGGCGGCTACTCGACCGGCGCCGACTTCTCGGTCAACGGCGGCCTGCACATGGGCTGATGCCTCGCGCTGGGGGAAACGCCTGTCAGGGCGCTACCCCAGGCACAAAAAACCCGCTCCGGCTCTATTCGCTGGTGCGGGTTTTTTTCATGGTGGGCGGTGCTGGCTGCGGCCGGGGCGCGGCCCTTGCCGGCGCGCGCGATTTGCTGCAAGCTAGCCCCATCTGTCCAACTCTGCCCCGGGAGTCTGCCCATGGAAGCCTTCTTTCACCGCTTCACCGAACTGT
>JBDLVJ010000223.1:0-5850 GCA_039804875.1 Pseudomonadota bacterium
CAAAAACACCTCAGAATCACGCTTGTGTCCCTATCAGGTTTGAAGCGAATGCCCCATCCCCATGCCATGAAGGAAATCGCCCTGCAGGCGGGCGTGAGCCTGGCGACGGTCGACCGCGTGCTGCACCAGCGCCCGGGCGTGCGAGCGGCCACGCAAAGGCGAGTCCAGCAGGCCTGCGCCGAACTCGAACGCCAGCACAGGCAGGTGGGCCTCAAGGGCCGGCGTTTCCTGATCGACCTGGTCATGGAGGCGCCGGTTCGCTTCTCGCGCATGGTCCGCACCGCGCTCGACGGCGCCATGCAGCGCGCGCAGCCGGCGGTCTTGCGCGCGCGCGACCATCTGGCCGAGACCATCGGCGTCGACGAGCTGGTGGCGTTGCTCGATGGGATCGCTCGTCGTGGCAGCCATGGCGTGCTGCTCAAGGCACCCGACCTGCCGGCCGTGACCGCCGCCGTGACGCGCCTGCGGCAGCGCGGCATCCCGGTCATCACCCTGGTCACCGACTTGCCAGGCGCGCCGCGCCAGGCCTATGTCGGGCTGGACAACCGCTGCGCCGGCCAGACGGCGGCCTACCTGATGGCGCAATGGCTGGGTGGCCAGGCCGCCGATCTGCTGGTGTCGAGCAGCGGGCAGCGCTTCCAGGGCGAAGGCGAGCGCATCGAGGCCTTTCGCGAGTCGATGGCCGCGCTGCTGCCGGCTTGCCGGATGCATGTGCTCGACGCCGGGCTCGGGCTGCACGGACCGACCGAAGCTGCGGTGAGCCAGCTGCTGGCCAGCCAGCCCGGACTGGCGGCGGTGTATTCGGTCGGTGGCGCCAATGCCGCCATCCTGTCGGCCTTCGAGAGCGCCGAGCGCAGCTGTCGCGTCTTCATCGGGCATGACCTCGACGACGACAACCTGGCGCTGCTGCGTGGCCGGCGGCTGTCGGCGCTGCTGCACCATGATCTCGAGCATGACCTGCACATGGCCTGCCTGCTGCTGATGCAGATCCATGACGACCCGGGTGGCGCGCAGCTGCCCAGGCGCTCGAATGTCCAGGTCATCACGCCCTTCAACCTGCCCGCCGCCGTCCTGCGTCGCGGCGGTCCTGACCGGTGACGGGCCGGCTCACAGCACCGCGCCAAAGCCCTGCGCCAGGCGCTCGCGCAGGAACGCTACCAGCGCGCTGACGGCGTGCGGCACATGGGCCGAGTAGGGTCGGATCGCATGGAGCTGTCCGGCGAAGGAATCGACCGGCGTCCAGTCCGGCAGCACCCGCACCAATTCGCCGGCCTGCAGGCCGGCCTGGGCGCTGAAATCGGGCAGCAGCGCGATGCCGAGCCCCGCCAGCGCGGCGTCGCGCAAGGCCTCACTGTTGTTGGCCGCCAGCGAGCCGCGGATCTGCACCGTCACGCGCTCCCGGGCAGCCGGGTCGCGGCTCTCCAGCGTCCAGGCCGGTCGGTCCTGCGAGCGCGGGTAATGCAGGCAGTTGTGCTCCAGCAGGTCCTGCGGCCGCCGTGGCGAGCCCAGGCGTTCGAGGTAGGCCCGGGTCGCCACCAGCACCGATCGCGTGTCGCACAGGGTCCAGGCCACATGGGTGTCGGGCGCGGTGGCGCTGTGGCGGATCGCCAGGTCGAAGCCCTCGGTGGCCAGCGACGCCAGCCGGTCCGACAGGTCCAGCTCGATCCGTACCTCGGGGTACTGGCGCAGGAAGCCGGCCAGCAGCGGCACCAGCTGCTGGCGCGCGAAGGCCACCGGCGCCGTCACGCGTACCAGCCCGCGTGGCGTGCCCGCGAGGTCGCGCACCTGGGCGAAGCTCTGGGCGATCTGCTCGAACGCGCCGCGCGTGTCGTCGACCAGGCGCTGGCCGGCCTCGGTCAGGCGCACGCTGCGCGTCGTGCGCCGCACCAGCGCGACCCCGGCCACCCGCTCCAGCTCGGCCACGCGCTGGCTCATGGCGGCCTTGCTGACCCCGAGCCGCTCGGCCGCCGCCGTGAAGCTGCCTTGCTGGGACAGCACCGTGAGCCAGTGCAGATGGCCCCAGAGTTGCTCGACTTTTTGTTGTTCCATGGTTTGATTGTTCAATATATCAAACAATCTGTTCAGTCCGGCGGTCTAGGCAGCCACGCGGGCGATTTCTACACTGTCTTCATCAACAGCAGGAGACAACAGATGACCCCCTACACCGACAGCAGCGAAATCGCCCAGTTCATCGCCGGCCAGCGCACCGCCGGCAGCGGCAGCCGGACCCAGCCGGTCTACAACCCCGCCACCGGCGCCGTGGCGCGCCAGGTGCGCCTGGGCAATGTGCAGGATGTCGACAGCGCCGTCGCCGCCGCCGCCGCCGCCTTCCCGGCCTGGTCCGAGACGCCGCCGATCCGCCGCGCCCGCGTGATGTTCAAGTTCCTCGAGCTGCTGAACCAGCGCAAGGACGAGCTCGCCGCCATGATCACGGCCGAGCACGGCAAGGTCTTCACCGACGCGCAGGGCGAGGTCGCGCGCGGCATCGACATCGTCGAGTTCGCCTGCGGCATCCCGCAACTGCTCAAGGGCGACTACACCGAGCAGGTCTCGACCGGCATCGACAACTGGACCATGCGCCAGGCGCTGGGCGTGGTCGCGGGCATCACGCCGTTCAACTTCCCGGTCATGGTGCCGATGTGGATGTTCCCGGTCGCGATCGCCGCCGGCAACACCTTCGTGCTCAAGCCCAGCCCGACCGATCCGTCGCCCTCGCTGTTCATCGCCGACCTGCTCAAGCAAGCCGGCCTGCCCGACGGCGTCTTCAACGTGGTGCAGGGCGACAAGGAAGCGGTCGATGCGCTGCTGGTGCACCCGGATGTCAAGGCCGTCAGCTTTGTCGGCTCGACCCCGATCGCCAACTACATCTACGAGACCGGCGCCCACCACGGCAAGCGGGTGCAGGCCCTGGGCGGTGCCAAGAACCACATGGTCGTGATGCCTGATGCCGACATCGACCAGGTGGTCGATGCGCTGATCGGCGCCGGTTACGGCTCGGCTGGCGAGCGCTGCATGGCCATCAGCGTGGCGGTGCTGGTCGGCGACGTGGCCGACAAGGTGATCCCCAAGCTGCTCGAGCGCACCAAGACCTTGCAGGTGCTCGACGGCATGAACCTGGCGGCCGAGATGGGGCCGATCGTGACCGACGCGGCGCGCCAGCGCATCAGCGGCTACATCGACGTCGGTGTGCAGGAAGGCGCCGAGCTGCTGGTCGATGGCCGCGGCTTCGACGGCGCCCAGGCCGGTGCTGGCTGCGAGCAGGGCTTCTGGCTCGGCGGCACCTTGTTCGACCATGTCACGCCCGAGATGAAGATCTACCAGGAGGAGATCTTCGGCCCGGTGCTGGCCTGCGTGCGCGTGCCCGACTTCGCCAATGCGGTGCAGCTGATCAACGACCACGAGTTCGGCAACGGCACCGCCTGCTTCACCCGTGACGGCAACGTGGCGCGCGAGTTCGCGCGCCGGGTCCAGGTCGGCATGGTCGGCATCAACGTGCCGATCCCGGTGCCGATGGCATGGCATGGCTTTGGCGGCTGGAAGCGCAGCCTGTTCGGCGACATGCACGCCTACGGCGAGGAGGGCGTGCGCTTCTACACCAAGCAGAAGTCCGTGATGCAGCGCTGGCCCGAGAGCATTGCCAAGGGCGCCGAGTTCGTGATGCCGACCGCCAAGTAAGGCGGCAGCGCCCCGCAGGGGGCGCTTGTCGGCTCAGGCCAGCGTCAACTCGACCGCGATGTTGCCGCGCGTGGCGTTGGAGTAGGGGCAGACCTGATGCGCGCTGTCGATCAGGTCCTGTGCCACCGCGCGGTCCAGCCCTGGCAGGTGGACCACCAGCTTGGCGGCGATGCCGAAGCCGGCCGGAATCGGACCGATGTCCACGCTCGCATCAACGGCGACATCGCCCGGCACCGGCACTTTCTTGAGGCCGGCGACATGACGCAAGGCGCCGATGAAGCAGGCCGAGTAGCCGGCGGCGAACAGCTGCTCGGGGTTGGTCGCGCCACCCGCGCCGCCGAGCTGCTTGGGCGGCGACAGCTTGACGTCGAGCAGGCCGTCGTCCGAGACCGAGCGGCCTTCGCGGCCTCCGGTCGTGCGGGTGTTGGCGGTGTAGAGAACCTTGTCGAGGGTGGCGGGCATGGTGGGCTCCTGGGCTGGGGGTTGAAAAAACGGGGGGAATCGGTGCTGTCAGGCGGCGAGCCGCTCGCGCAGTTGCTTGAGCTGGCGCGTCAGTTCGGTGATCTGCTCGAGGCCGCACTGGGTCGCGGCGAAGACACAGCCCGGCACCGAGGCCGCGCGGGCCTTGAGCGCGCGTCCGGCAGCGGTCAGGCGGATCACGACCCGGCGTTCGTCCGCGCGGTCGCGGCTGCGGTCCAGCAGCGATGCCGCCTCGAGCCGCTTGAGCAGCGGGGTCAGCGTGCCCGAGTCGAGGAACAGGCGCGCGCCGAGCTCGGACACGCTCAGGCCGTCGCGCTCCCACAGCACCAGCATGACCAGGTACTGGGGATAGGTCAGGCCCAGCGCCTCGAGCTGCGGCTGGTAGACCCGGGTCATGGCCAGCGAGGCTGAATGCAGGGCAAAGCACAGTTGCTGGTCCAGCAGCAGCGTCGGTCCGGAGGTGGCGGTATCGTTTGGCATGGATTTAATGTATCGCGCTATTAAATTGTGCGCAATTTATTTCCACTATCGAACCGATAGCGGCGCTCGATCCCGTCCGGTCCCAGGTTGGCATGTCAGCGATCAGGCCCCATGCCAGGGCACTGATCGCCTATCGACTATTTCACTTCTTGCCGCGCAGCTTGGCGAGCTCGGCCTGGGTCTCGTTCCAGAGCTCCATGCCGACGCTGGCGCCGATCGAGGCGTAGACCCGGGTCAGGCTGCCGCGCATGCGGGCGGCCTCGGCCGCCGAGAGCTCGTTGACCTGCATGCCCTTCTTCTTCAGCTCGGCCACCGCGCCGGCCGCCTCGGCCCGGGTGTCCTGGCGCTCGAAGTCGCGGCTGGCCTTGGCGGCGTCCGTCAGCACCTTCTGTTCGGCGGCGGACAGGCCGTCCCACCACTTCTTGCTGACCAGCACGATCCACGGACTGTAGACATGGTTAGTCACGGTCAGGTACTTCTGCACCTCGTAGAACTTGCTCGAAAGGATGGTGTTGAAGGGGTTTTCCTGTCCGTCGACGGTGCCGGTCTCGAGCGCGCCGAACAGCTCGGAGAAGGCCAGCGGCACGGCGTTGGTGCCCAGGGTCTTGAAGCTGTCGAGGAAGACGTTGTTCTGCATCACGCGCAGCTTGATGCCCGAGAGGTCTTCCATCTTGCTGATCGGGCGCTTGCTGTTGGTCAGGTTGCGAAAGCCGTTCTCCCAGTAGACCAGGCCGACCAGGCCCTTGTCCTGCAGCTTGGCGCGCACCTTGTCGCCGACCGGGCCATCGAGCAGGGCGTCGGCTTCCTTGGCGCTGTTGAACAGGAAGGGCGTGTCCCAGAGCGCCATTTCCTTGCTGATGCCGACCAGGGTGGCGGTCGAGCCGACCATCATCTCCTGCGCGCCGCCGATCAGCGCCTGCTGCATCTGGGTGTCGGGCCCGAGCGCGGCGGCGCCGATCGCGCGCACCCGCATCTTGCCGCCCGAGGCCTTCTCGACCTGTTCGGCGAAGAGCTTGGCCGCGCGGCCCTGGTTGCTCTGCTCGTTGAGGCCGTAGCCGAAGCGGATCAGGCGCGGCTTGAAGTCCTGGGCCTGGGCAACGAAGGGGGCCGCCAGGGTCAGGGCTGCGGCGGTGGTGATCAGAGTGCGACGAAGAATTGTCATTTCAGTCTCCTGGGTAATGGAAAAGGCACGGTCAAGGCTTTATCGCATCCACG
>JBDLVJ010000224.1:0-4394 GCA_039804875.1 Pseudomonadota bacterium
GCCCCCGGAACTGTTGCTGCGCCACCGACCACTCCGCTGACGCCAACCCCGGTTGATCCGACCCCTTATATTTGAGCCCTGCATCATGAATTCTCCCGCTTCCCTGCCGCTGTTTAAATCCCGCGTGGTCCCGGTCATCGTCGTGACCGATCCGGCCCAGGCCGTGCCGATGGCCGAGGCGCTGCTGGCCGGCGGCGTCGACGTGATGGAAATCACGCTGCGCAGCGCGGCCGGCCTGGCCGCGATCGAGGCCGTGGCGCGCGCCGTACCCGAGATGCAGGTCGGCGCCGGCACCGTGACCCGGGCCAGCGAGGTGGCCCAGGTGCTGGCCGCCGGGGCGCGCTTCGGCCTCTCGCCCGGCTCGACGCCGGCGCTGCTGGCCGCCGTGCTGGCCTCGGGCCTGCCCTTCATGCCCGGCGTGGCCAGCCCGAGCGAGGCCATGGCCGCGCGCGACGCCGGCTTCACGCTGATGAAATGCTTCCCCGCCGCCCAGCTCGGCGGCGTCGAGGTGCTCAAGGCCTGGGGCGGCCCGCTGCCGGAGCTGCGCTTCTGTCCGACCGGCGGCGTGTCGCTGGCGAACATGGGCAGCTTCCTGACCCTGCCCAACGTGGCAATGGTCGGCGGCTCCTGGCTGACCCCGGCGGCGGCGGTCAAGGCCGGCGACTGGGCCCAGATCACCCGGCTGGCGCGCGAGGCGACCGACGCCGTCCATGCGCTGCAGGCGGTCCGCTAAAGTAGCGGGCGGAGGAACCCCCAACATGAACACCCATTTCACCCCCCCCCAAGAACGCGCGGCCTGGAAGCGCCTGCAGAGCCTGGCCGATCAGTCGCTGCCGCATCTGCGCGAGCTGCTGGCCGACCCGGCCAGCGAACGCGACGCCAGCCTGCAGCTCGAGGTCGCCGGCCTGCAGCTCGACGCCAGCCGTCAGCAGGTCACACCCGAGGTGCTGACGGCCCTGCTCGAGCTGGCCGCCGAATCGGGCGTGCTGGAGCAGGCCCAGGCCCAGCGCCAGGGCCTGCCCGTCAACGCGACCGAGAACCGCGCCGTGCTGCACACGGCGCTGCGCGGCGCCGACATGCCCGACGCCCCCTGGGGCGCGGAGCTTTCCGGCGCGGTGCGACAGGAACTCGACCGTTTTCTCGACGCCGCCGAGCGCATCCGCGACGGCCGCTGGCGCGGCCACCGTGGCCAGCGCATCGCCAACGTGATCAACATCGGCATCGGTGGCTCCGACCTCGGCCCGCGCATGGCGGTCCAGGCCCTCGACGCCTACGCCTCGCACGACGTGCGCGTGCACTTCGTCTCCAATCCCGACTGCTGGGCCCTGCACTCGATCCTGCGCTGGTGCAAGCCCGACAGCACGCTGTTCATCGTCCAGAGCAAGACCTTCACGACCCAGGAAACCCTGACCCTGGCGAATTCGGCCCAGCGCTGGCTGGCCGACCACGGCCTGCAGACGCCCGAGCAGCAGGCGCAGCACCTGATCGCCGTGACCGCCTCGCCAGCGGTATCGGCCGCCCAGGGCTATGCCCCGGACAACACCTTCGGCTTCTGGGACTGGGTCGGCGGACGCTACTCGGTCTGGTCGGCGATCGGCCTGCCGCTGGCGATCGCCATCGGCGCCGAGCAGTTCCGCGCCTTCCTGGCCGGCGGCCACGCGATGGACCAGCATTTCTGGCAGGCCCCGCCCGAGCGCAACATGCCGCTGCTGCTGGCGCTGCTCGGGGTCTGGAACCGCAATTTCCTGGACTGCCCGACCCACCTGATCGCGGCCTACGCCAGCCGGCTGTTCCACTTCGCGCGCTTCCTGCAGCAGCTCGACATGGAGTCCAACGGCAAGTCGACCCATGTCGACGGCAGCCCGGTCCAGGTCGGCACCGGCCCGATCGTCTGGGGCGGCCTCGGCATCGAGGGCCAGCATGCCTACTTCCAGCTGCTGCACCAGGGCCAGCACCGGGTGCCGGTCGACTTCATCGGCGTGCGCAGCGAGGACTGCCCGCTGCCGCTGGCGGCCGAGCACCACCGGGTCGCGCTGCTCAACCTCGAGGCCCAGGCCCAGGCGCTCGCGCTGGGGCGCGACGCGGCGGCCACCGAGGCCGAGCTGCGCGCCAGCGGCCTAGACGAGGCGCGCGTGGCCGAGCTGCTGCCGCAGCGCACCTTCCGTGGCAACGTGCCGAATTCGACGCTCTGGCTGGCCGAACTCACGCCGCAGACGCTGGGCGCCATGGTCGCGCTCTACGAGCACAAGGTGTTCTGCCAGGCCGCGGTCTGGGGCATCCACGCCTACGACCAGTGGGGGGTCGAGCTCGGCAAGACCATGGCCCGGCAGATCGAGCAACAGCAATTGAATGCCGTCACTCCCGCAGCGAACTGAACCAGGAGCAGCCCGCATGAAAAGTTCCAAGCGCGACGACCTGTCCAAGGACCAGCCGCTGATCGATGACATCCGCCTGCTGGGCCGACTGCTCGGCGAGGTGATCCGCGAGCAGGAGGGCGACGCCAGCTACGCGCTGATCGAGCAGATCCGCCAGCTCTCGGTGGCGTTCCGGCGCGAAGCCGACCATGAGGCCGACAAGGCGCTCAAGCAGCTGCTCAAGGGGCTGACCGATGCCCAGGCGGTCAGCGTGATCCGCGCCTTCACCTACTTCAGCCATCTGGCCAACTTGGCCGAGGACCGCCACCATGTGCGCCGCCGGGGTGTGCACGAGCGCGCCGGCAATGTGCAGGAAGGCAGCCTGGAGCACAGCTGGGCCAGGCTGGCGCGCGCGGGGGTCGGCCACGAGCAGATCATCGCCTCGCTGGCCGATTCGCATGTCTCGCCGGTGCTGACCGCGCACCCGACCGAGGTGCAGCGCAAGAGCATCCTGGACGCCGAGCGCGACATCGCGCGGCTGCTGACCGAGCGCGACAGCCTCGGCAAGGGCGCGGCCAGCGCGACCGGCAACGGCGGCAAGCGCGCCAAGCCAGCCGCCAGCGACGACCTGCTGCTGGCGCGCGGCCTGGCGGCCAACGAGGCCCAGCTGCGCGCGCGCATCACCCAGCTCTGGCATACCCGGCTGCTGCGCTACACCAAGCTGACCGTGGCCGACGAGATCGAGAACTCGCTGGCCTACTACCAGAGCACCTTCCTGCCCGAGATTCCCCGCCTCTACCGCGATGTCGAGCAGGCGCTCGGCGGCCAGTCGCTGGCGCCCTTCTTGCGCATGGGCCAGTGGATCGGCGGTGACCGCGACGGCAACCCCAACGTCACGGCCGCGACCCTGCGGCTGGCGCTGAAAAGCCAGTCCGATGTCGCGCTGCGCCACCACCTGACCGAGGTGCACCGGCTCGGCGCCGAGCTGTCGCTGTCGGACATGCGGATCGGGGTCAACGCCGCGATGCAGGACCTGGCCGACCGCTCGCCCGACCGCAACGAGCACCGCCTCGACGAGCCCTACCGCCGCGCGCTGACCGGCATCTATGCCCGCCTGGCCGCCACGCTGATGGAGCTCTCGGGCGGCGAGGCCGCGCGCCATGCCATCGCGCCGCAGACTCCCTACGCCAGCGCCGAGGACTTCATGGCCGACCTGCGCACGATCGAGGCCGCCCTGATCGAGCAGCGCTGCGAGGCGCTGACCGAGCAGCGGCTGCGCCCGCTGATCCGCGCGGTGCAGGTGTTCGGCTTCCACCTGGCGACGGTGGACCTGCGCCAGAGCTCGGACCAGCACGAGGCCGCGCTGGCCGACCTGCTGGCCGTGGCCCGCATCGAGCCCGACTACAGCGCGCTCGACGAGGCCGCCAAGCAGGCCTTGCTGCTGCGCCTGCTCGACGATGCGCGCCCGCTGCGCGTGCTCGACGGCGACTACCAGGCCCACACCCGCAGCGAGCTCGAGATCTTCGAGACCGCGCGCGAGATGCGCCAGCGCTACGGCACGGTCGCGATCCGCCACGCCATCATCAGCCACACCGAGACCGTCAGCGACCTGCTCGAGGTGCTGCTGCTGCAAAAGGAAGTCGGCCTGCTGCACGGCACGCTCGCACGGGGCGCGCGCGCCGACCTGATCGTGGTGCCGCTGTTCGAGACCATCGAGGACCTGCGCAACGCCGCCAGCATCATGGATGCCTTCTACCGCCTGCCGGGCGTGGCAGCGATGGTGCAGCGCGGCGCCCCCGACCAGTACAACGAGCAAGACATCATGCTCGGCTACTCGGACAGCAACAAGGACGGCGGCATCTTCACCAGCAACTGGGAGCTCTACCGGGCCGAGGTCGCGCTGGTCGCGCTGTTCGACCAGCTCGGACGCGAGCAAGGGCCGATCAAGCTGCGCATGTTCCACGGCCGTGGCGGCACCGTCGGTCGCGGCGGCGGCCCGAGCTACCAGGCCATCCTGGCGCAGCCGGCCGGCACCGTGCG
>JBDLVJ010000225.1:0-3223 GCA_039804875.1 Pseudomonadota bacterium
ATGGCCCAGCCCGGCTCGCCGGCCCAGCTGCTGGAAAAGTCCTCCGGCTGGCAGCTCGAGCAGGCGCTGATCCAGGCCGGGCTCGATCCGCAGCTGATCCACGACGACGCGATCGCCGACCCGGCCTACGCCGCGCTGACCCAGCCCTGGCTCAGGACCGCCGCCGACGCGCTCGCGATGACCATCACGGCCGCGACCGCGCTGCTCGACCTCGACGCGGTGGTGCTCGACGGCTCGCTGTCGCGCCGACTGCTCGAGGCCCTGCTGGCGCAGACGCGTCAGGTGCTCGAAGCCTATCCGCTGGTCGGCATCGTGCGTCCGGGCCGGCTCGAGATGGGCCAGGTAGGTGCCCATGCCCGGGCGCTCGGCGGCGCCTTGCTGCCGCTGCACACCCAGTTCTTCCCCGACAAGGACATCTTCCTCAAGCAGGACCTCTGAGCCGCCGTTCAGAACGGGCAATGCGGCGATGCCAGCAGGGCGTCGTAATCCGCCACCGCCGCCAGCACATGCGGCCCCGCCAATTCCTCGGCGCTGTGGCTGGTCAGCAGCGCGATCGCGCGCATGCCGGCATGGCCCGCCGCCGCGATGCCGGCCGGGCTGTCCTCGAACACCAGGCAGTCGGCGGGTGCCACCCCCATGCGCTGCGCGACCGCCAGGAAGATGGCCGGATCGGGCTTGCCCGGCAGGCCCTCGTCGCCGCCGACGCAGACCTCGAACAGGCCGTCGAGCGCGGGCGCGGGCAGGCGCTCGAGACAGAAGCGCACATTGTGCCGGTCGCCGGCCGTGCCCAGGCCGCAACGCAGGCCCAGGCTGCGCGCGCGCAGCGCGAAGCGCTCGAAGCCCCCGACCCAGCGGAACCGCGCGCCGAACTGCTCGCGGTAGAGCTCCTCCTTCTCGTGCACATAGGCCTGGGCCAGCGCCAGCGGCAGCTCGGCGCCGAACAGTGCGCGCATGCCCTCGACGCCGGTGCGCCCGCTGGTGGCGCGTTCGAGTTCCTCGGCCTGCTCGCTCAGGCCATGGCGGGCCGCGAACTGGGCCCAGGTGCTGCGGTGGACCGGCATCGAGTCGATGATGGTGCCGTCCATGTCGAAGATCAGATGAGGCATGGGTTCTCGTTTCAGTGGGAGAGGCCGCCGGCGGCCAGGATGTCCCAGCAGGCGCCCAGCGTGTGGTAGTCGGTCTTGCCGGCCGGTGACTTGGTGTTTTCGAGCTTGCTGCCGTCGGCCGCGACGATGCGGAACCAGGCGCCATGCTGGTGGTCGACCAGATGACGCCAGCTCCAGGCCCAGCAGTCCAGGTACTGCTGGCGAAACCGCGGCTCGCCGGTGACGCGCCAGAGCCGCCAGGCACTGGCCAGCGTCTCGGCCTGGACCCAGAAATACTTGTCGCTGTCCCAGGGCGAGCCGTCGGGCGCGAAACCGTAGATCAGCCCGCCATGCCGCGTGTCCCAGCCATGGCGCCAGGCCGCCAACTGCAGCTCTGCCGCCCGTTCCAGCCAGCGCCGCTGCGGGCGTAATTCATGCGCCTGCAGGATCAGCTTGGCCCATTCGGTCTGGTGGCCGGTCTGGTAGCCCCAGGGCTTGAAGATGTCGTCGCGCCGGCCCTTCTGGTATTCCCAGTCGGGCTGCCATTCCAGGTCGTAATGCTCGCAGATCAGGCCGCTGGCCGGGTCGGCCAGCTCGAAGGCGAAGCGCTCGATCAGGCTTTCGGCGCGGTCCAGGTAGCGCGCCTCGCCCGTGGCCTCGAAGGCGGCCAGGCAGGCCTCGCACTGGTGCATGTTGGCGTTCTGACCCCGGTAGTCCGACAGGCGGCCATCGGCGGCGCGCTCGTCGGCGTAGGCGCGCTGCGCCGGCAGATAGAAGGCCTGCTCCATCCGGTCGAAGGCGGCAGCCACCTGTCGCGGCGTCGCCAGCCAGATCCGGCAGGCATGGCTCAGCGCCAGCAGCACGAAGGCCTGGCCATAGGCCAGGGCCCGGTCGTCCTCCACCGCGCCCCCGCGCACGGTCCAGGCGTACAGGCCGGCGTTCGGGTGGCCCGCCGGCAGGCAAAAGGCCTGCTGCAGATGGGCCAGGGCGTGCGCGGCCCAGTCCCGGTGGCGCGGCTCGCCGCCGTGGCGATGCGCCTGGCTCCAGTTGAAGACATGGCGTGTCGCGCTGACCAGATGCCGGTGCTCGCGCTCGTAGATGCCGCCGTCATCTAGCAGGTAATGGAAGAAGCCGCCGTCCGGGTCGCAGGCGCTGCGCTCGTAGAACGCCAGCGTGTGCGCGACATGCGCCTGCAGGAAGGCGCGGCTCTCGAACGCCGGGGCAGGGGGGGCCGTGGCCGCCGCGCTCATGCGTAGTTGACCGGCACGCACCGGCCCGTGCGCGCGCTCTCGAGCACCGCGAGCGCCACCGCCAGCGACTTGAGCCCGTCCTCGCCGCTGGCCAGGTCGTTGGGCTGTCCCTCGATCGCCTGGTGCAGCTCGCGCAGCCCGCGCACATACAGGTTGTCGTGATCCAGCCGCAGCGACAGGTCGCCGTCGGCGCGGCGCCAGACCAGCTCGCCGCCCGGTGCCTGGTTCAGCACGTTACGCGCCTCCAGGCTGGCCTGCTGGCCCAGGATCTCGAGCCGGTTCGAGGCATGCGGCGTGTTGTAGCCCTGGTGCGTGAAGGCGCACAGGCCGCTGGCGAACCGCCAGAGCGACATCGCCTCGTCCTCGACGCCCCGGCCCATGCCGCCTTGCTGCGTCATGGCCATGACCTCGACCGGGTACTCGCCGAGCAGGAAGGCCAGCGAGTCGGCGTTGTGCACCGCGATGTCGAGCACCACTCCGCCACCCGCGCCCGGGTTGTCGATGCGCCAGCCCTGCAGCTTGGCGCGCAGGAACACCGAGTGGCTGACCCGCGCCGATACCAGTCGGCCCAGGCCCTGCTGGCGCAGCACCTCGCGCATCTGGCGGTGCGCGCTGTTGTGGCGCAGGTGGTGGTTGGTGCCCATGACGACGCCGGCCGCGCGGCAGGCCTCGACCATGCGGCGCGCGGCGGCCAGATCGAGCGCGAGCGGCTTCTCGCACAGCACATGGCAGCCCAGCGCGGCGGCTCGCAGCACCGCGGCCTCGTGCTGGTCGTTGGTGCCCGAGACATAGACCGCGTCGAGTTCGAGCCCGGCCAGCGCGCCGCTGTCGGTCAGCGCATGCGTGATGCCGTGCTGGTGTGCAAAGGCCTGGGCCCGCTCAGCGCTG
>JBDLVJ010000226.1:0-12699 GCA_039804875.1 Pseudomonadota bacterium
CGCCGCGACCGAGTAGTCGATCTCTGGCAGCAGGATCACGTCGGCGGCCCCCGCCAGTCCGGCCTCAAGCGCGATCCAGCCCGCGTAGCGGCCCATGGTCTCGACGATCATGACGCGGCCGTGGCTCTGGCCGGTGGTCTGCAGGCGCTCGATCGCCTCGGTCACGGTCGCGACCGCGGTGTCGAAGCCGAAGCTGCGTTCGCAGCCCACGATGTCGTTGTCGATCGTCTTGGGCACGCCGACGATGGGCAGTCCGCGCAGGCTGATGCCATGCGCGATCGCCATCGTCCCGTCGCCGCCGATCGCGACCAGCGCGTCCAGGCCCAGGGTCCGCACGTTGGCCATGGTCCGGGCCGCGTCGGTTTCGCTGCTCAAGGGGTTGGCCTTGTTGCTGGTGCCCAGGATGGTGCCGCCCTGCATCAGGATGCCGCTGACGCTGTCCCAGTCCAGCGCCCGCGTCAGCGCCGTTTCGCCCATCAGCCCGGCGAAGCCGTTGCGGATGCCGATCACCTCGGCGCCGCATTGGCGCAGCAAGGACTTGGTGACCGCGCGGATCACCGCGTTGAGTCCGGGGCAGTCGCCCCCGCCTGTCAGCACGCCTATGCGCATGTTCGTCTCCTGCTGGCGGCCCGTCGGCGGGCCTGGTTTACTGGCTGCGCGGCCACAGGGCCCACAGTTCGAGCGGCTGCTTGAGTCCCGCCGCCAGGGTGTAGGCCTGCTCGCCCCAGCCCGTGAAGTAGTCGGCGCGCACCGCGCCCACGATCGCGCTGCCGGTGTCCTGGGCCAGCACGAGCTTTTCGAGCTGTGCCGCCGGGCCGGCGCTGCGCAGCCAGACCGGGGTGCCGTAGGGAATGCTGTCGCGGTCGACGGCGATCGAGCGACCCGGCGTCAGCGCCACGCCCTGGGCGCCGCGCGGACCGAAGCGGGCCTCGAATTCACCCAGGGTTTCCTCGCGGAAGAAGACCACGCGCGGGTTCGAGGCCAGCATCTCCGGCACGCGGCCCGGGTTCTGCTGGGCCCAGGCCCGGATCGCCTCCCAGCTGCCGGTCTGGATCAGCTTGCGGTCCAGCAGCCAGCGCGCCACGCTCTGGTAGGGCTGGTTGTTGGTGCCGGCGTAGGCCAGGCGGATCTGGCGCTGGCTGCCGTCGGGCTCGGTGATGTTGAGCCGGCCCGAACCCTGGACCTGCAGCAGCAGCGCGTCGATCGGATCGGCCAGCCAGGCGAGCTCCTGGCCCCGCAGCGCGGTCTGGGCCGGGGGCTGGGTCGCGATCTCCTGGCGGCTGTACCAGGGAATTCCGTTCCTGATCCCGGCGGGCAGGCGGTAGAGCGGCACGCCAAAGCCGGCAGCGGGCCGCCGGCTCGCGTTCATGACCGGCTCGTAGTAGCCGGTCAGCAGGCCCCTGGTGTCGCCGGCCGGCGCGCTCAGGCGGTAGGGCTGCAGGCGCCGCATCAGCCAGTTGTGCTGTTCCTCGGCGCTGGCGAGCGTGAACTGGCGCATCTCGGCACAGACCGGACCGAAGCCGGTCGCGGGTCGTTCGCAGCTGCGCAGCCAGGCGTTCCAGGCTTCATGCAGGGCATCGAAGCCCCAGCCGGGCAGTTCGCTCCAGCGTGTCGGGGTCCAGACGCTCTTGCCGCGCGCGATGGCCGACGGCAGCGGCTGGCTGTCGGCCCATTGCCAGGCCGCCGAGCTTTGCGGCGTCACCACGGCGATGCGCGGCGCCCGGTCGGAGCTTGCAGTGCCCGTCATCGGCGCGTGGTTACGCGACGGCGGCACGACCGTGCTGCAGGCCGCCAGCAGCGCGGCTGCGACAAGCGGGACGGTCTGGCGCAGGCGAATGGCCCCAGACCGGCGGGCCACGCCACGGGACGGCGCCGTGGGCGGCGGGATCAGGCGGTTCATGCCTGAAATTCTCGCACGGGCGAGCCCTGCCAGGGGGCCGCGCGCCTCAGAGCTTGCGATGCTGCAGCGCTGGCAGCTGCTGGCGCACCGACTGCAGCCGATCGGGGTCGAGTTCGCAGACCACCAGGCCCGCGCCGACCGCATGCTGGCCCAGGACCGATCCCCAGGGATCCACCACCAGGGTCTGGCCCCAGGTGTGGCGGCCGTTCTCGTGCAGGCCGCCCTGGGCGCTCGCGATCACGAAGGCCTGGTTCTCGATCGCACGCGCACGCAGCAGCAGCTCCCAGTGCGCCTGTCCGGTCGTGTAGGTGAAGGCCGAGGGCACGACCAGGATGTCGGCCGCGAGCTGGCGGTAGAGCTCGGGAAAGCGCAGGTCGTAGCACACGCTCAGGCCGACGCGCCAGTCCTTGCCGCCGTGGTCCTTCAGCGTGAAGGCGGTCGGTTGTTCGCCCGCGACCAGCACGGCCGCTTCGTCGTAGCGTTCGCGGCCGTTGTCGTAGCAGAACAGGTGGATCTTGTCGTAGCGGGCGGCGACCTTGCCCCTGGGGTCGTAGACCATGGAGGCATTGGCCGCGTGCTCGGGGTCGTCGGTCGCCATCGGCAGGGTGCCGCCCACGATCCAGAGTCCGAGCTCGCGCGCGGTGTCGGACAGGAAGTCCTGCACCGTGCCGAGGCCTGGGGTCTCGGCCAGCAGCAGCTTGTCGCGGTCGCTGCGTCCCATGAAGCAGAAATACTCGGGCAGCACGGCGAGTTCGGCGCCGGCCGCCGCCGCCTGATCAAGCAATCGGTGCGCCTGGGCCAGGTTGCGGTCCACGCTGATTTCCGAAACCATCTGAATGGCGGCGACTTTCATGGTTGTCCTCCTTGGGGGGTTTTCGGTAGCTTAGCGGCGCCGGTCTCGACTTTCTCGACTTTCGGGTCATACCACGAGCCGCTGATGTGAAATTGTTGCGTCGCCGCCGCCCGCAGCGGCTTGCCGATCAGGTATTGCGCCACGAAACTGCCGAGCCCGATGGCCGGATTCACCAGGCTCGCCATCAGCGAAGCGCCGCCGGCGTTGAGCTCGGGAATCACCAGCGCCGACAGATCCTGCGTCTCCTGGCCGAGATCGGCCGAGCCGTCGAGGAAGACGACCGCGTTGACGCCCTTCATCTGCAGGTCGTCGCTGCTGATCACGCCCTGGGCGATGCGGGCGCTTCCGCTTACCGAGTCGAAGACGAAGCCCTCGCTGAAGATGTCGCGGAAGTCCAGCGTCAGGCGGCGCGGCAGCGCCTGCAGGCTCAGCACGCCCAGCAGCTTGGCCAGTCCGGGATCGGCTTGCAGGAACTGGCCGCGCTCGAGCGCGAGCCGCAGTGCCCCGTTCAGGCTCGGCGGATGCAGCGCCAGCGGCGAGCCCAGCCAGCCGATCTGGCCGGTCAGCGAGCCCTGGCCGCCGCGCACCACGCCCGGCATGCCGAGCCGGGTCAGCAGCGCGCCGGCGTCCCCGATCTCCAGCTTGAGCTGCAGCGCGGTGCGCCGCTGGATCGTGTCGCCAGCGCCCGTCATGTTCCGGGGCGCCGCCGCGATGGCCCAGTGGCCCGAGGCCTGCAGCCGCGCCTCGGGCGTGCTCAGATTGAGCTTCTCGAGCCGCCAGACGCTGCCGGCTTCACGCTGGGCCGGACTGGGTTGCTGGTTGACGGCCTCGATCTCGAGCCGGCCCAGCTTGCGTGAACCGAGTTCGAAATCCTGCACCACGATGTCGAGCGCCGGCAGCCGCACCGGCGCCTGCTGGGTCAGCTGCTCGATCTCGCTGGCCGCGCTGTGCGGCAGCATCAGGCGCTCGAGCCGGGCATAGACGCGCCCGGGCGAGTCCGCATCGGCCGGCTGGTACTCGATCCTTCCCTTGAGCTGACGGGCCTCGATCGTGCCGCGCCAGCTCTGGTGTTCGAGCTGGCCCTTGAACTCGAGGTCATGGAAACTGCGCCCCTCGTGATTGATCTGGCGCGCGCGCAGCGCCACGACGCCGGGCCAGTAGGCGCGGCTGTCGCCTGCCAGACTGGCCGCGTCAAGCGCCGGGGCGGGCGCGCCTGGCGCCGCCTCGAGCGCCTCCAGGCTCTCCTGCCAGTCCTCGAGCGAGAGCTGGTCGAAGGCGAACTGCCCCTGCACGCCCCTGGCCGGCAGGGCCGGGCGCTCGGTGCCCAGCGCCAGCGCGCCACGCAGCACCCGGGTCTGCTCGCCCTCATGCTCGCGTTCGTAGCGCGCGCTCACGACCGGCCGGGCGGCCGGGCCCAGGTCCAGGCTCAGCAGATCGCGCCAGCGGCCATCGCCGGGTCCCTGGGGCGCGACCTCGTAGCGCATCGGCAGGCTCTCGCCCGCCGTCTTGCCCAGCGGGGCGGGCAGGGCCAGCGCCAGGCCCTGCAGATTCGAGCTCACCGTCAGCGCGGTCGCCGCGCCCTGGAACTCGAGCGCCACCTGGTAGGCGGTGCTGCCGCTGGCGATCCGGCCCAGTGTCGTCAAGGCGTTCCAGGGGGCCGCCCGCAGGCCTGCGGCGCTGGCGCTGCCCTGGCCGCTGAAGCCGACGACGGCGCCCTGGCCCGGCGCCATGCCGCCCTGGAACACCAGTTCGCCCCCGAGCAGCTGGGCGCGCGCCTGCGGCACGCTGAAACCCTGTTCGCTGAAGCGCAGCGAGCCGCTGGTGGCCGCCAGCATCGGCGTGTCGGGCGTGAACTGCATGTCGTTGCTGAGGAACTGCACCAGGCCCTCGACCCGGCTGGCCTCGATCCGCTCCAGCGGCAGGTCGAGCCGCAGCTGGACCTGGATCTGGCCGTCGATGCGCGCCGTTTCGAGCGCGTGCCCGGTCAGGCCCAGCAGCGGCGAGCGGTTGACGAAGGCCAGCGCGTCGGCGGCCGGTCCGGCGATCTGGCCCTGGATCTGCAGCTGCGGCGCATGCGCCAGATCCGGGATGCGTGCCTCGACCTGGCTGGCGCGCAGCTGCGGCAGCTCGGCGACCTGGGCCTGGCCCTGCAGGATGGCGAGCGAATTGCCGTCGATCCGCAGCTCGCCTTCGACCTGGCTCAGCGCCGGCCAGGCCGGCCGGCCTGCCCCGTTGCGCAGCGCCGGCACATAGTCGAGTTCGACCCCGCTCAGGCTGGCGCGCACGCTGAACTCGCCGCTGCCAGGGCGGCTGAAGGGGAAATCCGCCAGATCACCGCGCACCTTGAACCGCGCCGAGCGCGACTGGCCGCGTCGGACCGCATCGCGCACGTAATGGCGCGCCTCGGCGCTCACGCCCAGCGGCAGGTAGCGGTGCACCCGCGTGCCGTCGGCGCGCGACAGCGTGGCATCGAGCTCGAGCCGGCCGGGAAAACGGCTGCGTGCCGGGCTGCCGGCCGGGTCGCTGCTTTGCCAGCGGCCCCTGGCCTGTCCTTCGGCATCGGCGTTGGCGAAGCTCAGTTGCGGGACCTCGACCGCGATGCTGTCGCCGTCGATCGTCCATTGCAGCTCGGTCCGCAGTCGGTCGAAGTCCAGCCTGGATTGCTCGAACACGCCCGGGAAATCCAGCGCCCCGCGCTCGAGCCGCAGGCTGGCCTGGCCGCCGGTGTCGCTGGCGTCGAAGTCCAGGCTGGCGCCGCTCAGCCCTGGCCGGCCGTCGCTGGCGTTGCCGGCCTGCAGGCTCAGCCCGCTGACCCGTGCCTTGGCCTGCCATCGGCCCTGGGGCTGGGCGCCGGCCCGCCATTGCAGTTCGAGCTGCTCGATCAGTCCGGCCGGTTGCAGCCGGTGCAGCCACTCCCGTCCCCGTGCCGGCAGCGGCAGCTGCCCGGCCAGCTGGCTCAGCGCCAGCAGGTCGAGCCGGTCACCCTCGAGCCGCAGCGTTTGCACCGCTCCCCCCGCCGCGCGGGGCGCCCGGGTTTCGCGGTACCGCAGATTGCCGCCCGGCCAGCTCGTGCCCTGTTCGGTGCGCAAGGTCAGGTCGCGGGTCGCGATCTCGAGCACATCGTCCTCCTGGCGCCATTCGAGTCGCCCGCCGAGCTGCTGCAGCCTGAGCGGCTCGAGATCCGGCGCCAGCCGCAGCGCGAGCCGGTGCAGCGCCAGATCACCCGTGAAGCCGGTCCACTGGCCACGGCGCAGCTCGCTCCAGAAGGCCAGCGAGCCCTCGCCGTCCCGCAGCTCCAGCGGTTGCAGCAGGCCGGGGTCCAGGTACTGGCGCAGCGGCTGCAGCCGCAGGTCGTCGAAGTCGCCGTAAAGCTGGCCGCTCCAGTCCTTGAACTCGCTGGCGCCGGCCAGCGACAGCAGCGGCTGACGAAAGCGCCCGCGCAGGCTGAAGCGGGCGCCCCAGTCCGCCGGCGGCGTGGCGTCGAGCCGCAGCTGGTGCTGCCGGCCCGGGTTGCGCAGCAGCAGGCTGACCTCGCGCAGTTCCAGCGGCGCTGCCTGCGGGCGCAGCTCGTCGCTCCAGCGCAGCAGGCCGTCGCGCAGCAGGAATTCGCGCTGGGAGAAGAACCAGTCTGCCGCGTCGCTCGGGCCGCTGTGGCCCGACAGCGCGATGCCGGCCAGCGTGACCACGCCGTCGGCGCGGCGTCGCAGCTCGAGCTCCGGTCCGTCGATCACGAGCTGTTCGAAGCCTCCGCTCAGCAGCGCGCGCAGCGACAGGGTGCCCAGCACGCTGGGCAGACGCAGCGCCTCGCGTCCCTGTGGGTCGAACAGGCGCAACTCGCGCAGCGTCAGCCGGGGCAACGGGCTGCCTGATTCGGCCTGCAGCGCGCCGATCTCCACCCGTAGCCCCAGTGCCCGCGTGGCGGCTTGTTCCAGCTCGGGCTTCCAGTTTCCGATTCGGGGCACAATGACCCAGTGCAGCAAGCCCCAGCCGAGCGCGAGCAGGCACCAGCCTGTCAGCAGCAGCCAGAGCAGGGCGCGTGCCGATCCCGCTGCCAGACGAAGCATGGCGGTGGGACGGCTGGAAACAGGATTCATAGGCTCGGAATTATGATGGTCAACGATGTAGCGGACAGTGCCGCTTCGGAGCAATTCACGGTCAGGCATGGCGGCGCGGCCGGGCACTCGCGCTTCGTCCAGCGCATCCGCCGCCGCTATGAGCAGGAGCTCGCGCTGCTGCCGCCCGGCGCGCCTCGGCGCGAGGTCATGTGTCAGACCCTGGCGCTGCTGCGCGCGCGCGGCCTCGACCTCGGTTCGGCCCTGCGCGTGCTGCGCCACCTGGTGCTCGAACGCCTGACGGTGCTCGATACCGAATGCGCGGCCCCGCTGGCCGTGGTGACGCTGGCCGTCACCGAGCTGGCCGAGATCGCGCTCGATCAGGCGCTGATCCAGGCCCAGCAGGAACTCGACGAGCTGCACGGCGCCCCGCTGTTCCAGGACCTGTCGCTGCCGGCGGCCCAGGGCGTGCAGCTCAGGCGCGCCACGCTCTGGGTCGTCGGCATGGGCAAGTTCGGCGCGCGCGAGCTCAATGTCTCCAGCGACATCGACCTGATCTATATCTACGACAACGATGGCGACACCGCCGGCAACGCACTCGGGCGCAACCGCATCAGCAACCGCGAGTATTTCGCCAAGGCGGTCAAGCGCGTCTACGCCACCGTCGGCGACATCACCGAGCATGGCCAGGTGTTCCGAGTCGACCTGATGCTGCGTCCCAACGGCAGCTCGGGTCCGCCGGCGGTCTCGCTCGGCGCGCTGGAGGAGTATTTTCTGGTCCAGGGCCGCGAGTGGGAGCGCTTCGCCTGGCTCAAGAGCCGGATCGTCGCGCCGCTGGCGTCCGTTCGCGACGGCAGCGCGGCCCAGTTGCGCGGCGTCGTGCTGCCCTTCGTGTTCCGCCGCTACCTCGACTACAACGTGTTCGATGCGCTGCGCAGCCTGCACCGGCAGATCCGTGAACATGCGGCCAGGCGCGCCGCCGGCCATCCCGAACGCGCGCATGACGTCAAGCTTTCGCGCGGCGGCATCCGCGAGATCGAGTTCACCGTCCAGCTGCTGCAGGTGGTGCGCGGTGGCGCCTTCCCCGAGCTGCGCAAGCGCCCGACGCTCGACGCGCTGCAGCGCGTGACCCGCGCCAACCTGATGCCGGCCGCGACCGCGCGGCAGCTGGCCGATGCCTATGATTTCCTGCGCCGGGTCGAGCACCGCATCCAGTACCTCGACGACCAGCAGACCCATATCCTGCCGACGCGCGACGACGACCTGGCCTGGATCGCGCTGACCATGGGTCATGCCGATACCCCGTCCTTCCTGCGGGCGCTCGATGCGCATCGCGAACTGGTGGCGCAGGAGTTCGACACCCTGCTCGGGCAGTCGGGTCCTGGCGGCTGCAACGGCAACGGCTGCCATGGGCAGCCGCGCAACGGCGTCGAGAGCCTGCAGTCGGTGCTGCCTCAGCTGCCCGCCGCCTTCGCGGCCAAGGTCGCCGAATGGGTCGAGCACCCGCGCGTGCTGGCCCTGCGCGAGGACGCCCGGGTGCGCCTGGCGCGTCTGGTGCAGCGCACCGGGGCCTGGCTCGAGGAGGGCAAGGTCAGCGAGCATGGCGCGCTGCGCCTGGCCGACTGGATCGAGCCGCTGCTGCGCCGCGAGAGCTACCTTGCGCTGCTGCAGGAGCGGCCCTCGGTGCACGAGCGCCTGCTGCGCATCTTCGGCTCCGCCAAATGGCCGGCGCGCTACCTGCTCAAGCACCCGGGCGTGATCGACGAGCTCGCCAGCCGCCAGCTGTTCGAGGATCGCTTCGATCCGGTCCAGTTCGAGTCCGAGCTCGAGGCGCGCCGCGTTTCGCTGGCCGCCACCGGCGAGGACGACGACGAGGCGTTGCTCGACCTGTTGCGTCGCGGCACCCATGCCGAGACCTTCCGCACGCTGGCGCGCGATATCGAGGGGGTGCTGAGCGTCGAGCAGGTCGCCGACGACCTCAGCGCGCTGGCCGACAGCGTGCTGCGCGTGACCGGGCGCTGGTGCTGGCAGCGCCTCAAGCAGCGCCACCGCGACGAACCGCGCCATGCCATCATCGGCTACGGCAAGCTCGGCGGCAAGGAACTCGGCTACGGCGGCGACCTCGACATCGTGTTCGTCTACGAGGACGACGACGAGCGCGCGCCCGAGGCCTACGCGGCCTTCGTGCGCAAGCTGATCAACTGGCTGACCGTCAAGACCGGCGAGGGCGACCTCTACGAGATCGACACCGCGCTGCGCCCGAACGGCAACTCGGGCCTGCTGATCACGACCTTCGATGCCTTCGCCGGCTACCAGCAGCAGCGCGGCAGCAACACCGCCTGGACCTGGGAGCACCAGGCCATCACGCGCGCGCGCTGCGTGCTCGGCGCGCCCGAGCTGGCGGCGCGCTTCGATGCGGTGCGCGAGGCCGTGATGACCGCACCGCGCGACCGCTCGGCGCTGAAGGAGGAGATCCGCGCCATGCGCGAGCGCATGCGCTCGGCCCAGCATCTGCGCGCCGGGCGCTTCGACATCAAGCACAGTCCGGGCGGCATGATCGATGTCGAGTTCATCGTCCAGTTCCTGGTGCTGTCGGCCTGCGCCGAACATCCCGAGCTGCGTGGCAACGTCGGCAACATCGCGCTGCTGCAGCGCGCCGAGGCCGCCGGCCTGCTGCCGCCTGGCATGGGCGAGTCAGCGGCAGCGGCCTACCGCGAGCTGCGCCACCTGCAGCACCGCGCCCGTCTCGACGAGTCCAGCACCCAGTTCGATCCGGCGCCGCTGCGGGCGTCCATCGATGCGGTGCAGGCACTCTGGGCCCGGGTGCTGGGCTGATCCGGCCCGAGCCGGCCGCTCACCGTGGCGGGCGCGTGTCGGCAAAGCTCGGCCGGGTCGCGAGCTTGTCGTGCAGCCTGAGCAGCCGTGGCTGGCGCTCGCGCCAGGCCAGTTCCGGAAAACGGAAATCCAGGTAGCCCAGCGCGCAGCCCAGCGCCACGTCGGCCAGGCTCAGGTGGATGCCGTGGCACCAGGGCCGGTCCCCCAGCTGGCGCTCCATCAGAGCCAGCGCGGCCTCGACCTTGCCGAACTGGCGCGCGATCCAGGCCGGCGAGCGTTCGCTCTCGGCGCGCAGCGGCCAGTGCGACTCCTGGCGCGCCAGCACCGCGGCGTCGAGCAGGCCGTCGGCCAGGGACTCCCACTGCTTGACCTCCATGCGCTCGCGGCCCGGTGACGGGATCAGCCGGCCGACCGGCGACAGCGCGTCGAGGTATTCGACGATCACGCGCGAATCGAACACCGGCTCGCCCCCGTCCAGCAATAGACAAGGCACTTTGCCGAGCGGGTTATACCGTGCGGCCAGGCTGTCGGCCGCCATCACGTCATCCTCGATATAGGAGCAGTCGAGCTTCTTCTCAGCCAGGACGATGCGTACCTTGCGCACGAAGGGGCTGGTGGCGGTGCCGATCAATTTCATAGATATTGCTTTGCTGGGTCTTCCCTGATCGGCTCATTTTAGTCATCTGTGGCGCGCGCTCTTCTACAATCCGGGCCATCATGCAAGCATCCACCCCTGTCGAATTTTTCCCCGTCACGGCGCTGTCGCCGTTGGACGGCCGCTACTCGGCCAAGCTCGCCGCGCTGCGCCCCTACATGAGCGAGTACGGCTACATGCACCGCCGCGTGCAGGTCGAGCTGGCCTGGTTCGAGCATCTGAGCGACGCCGGCTTCGCCGAATTCCCGCCGCTGTCCAGCGCCGCCCGCGCCCACCTGCGCGCCGTGGTCGCCGACTTCAGCCCGGCCGATGCCGAGGCGATCAAGGCGATCGAGAAGACCACCAATCACGATGTCAAGGCGGTCGAATACTGGATCCGCGGCAACGCCGCCATGGGCGTCCGGGGCGCCTTCGACGGCTGGGCCGAACTGCAGCAGGCCGGCGAATTCGTGCATTTCGCCTGCACCAGCGAGGACATCAACAACACCAGCCACGCGCTGCAGATCAAGGCCGGCCGCGACCTGGTGCTGCTGCCGGCGCTCGACGGTATCATCGCCAAGCTGCGCGCCCTGGCGCACCAGTTCGCCGCCGTGCCGATGCTGAGCCGCACCCACGGCCAGACCGCCAGCCCGACCACCGTCGGCAAGGAATTCGCCAACGTCGTGATGCGCCTGAACGGCGTGCGCGGCAAGATCGCCGGCGTCGCGCTGATGGGCAAGATGAACGGCGCCGTCGGCAACTACAACGCCCACCTGAGCGCCTGGCCCGAGTTCGACTGGGAAGCCTTTGCCCGCGCCGTGGTCGAGACCCCGGAGCCCGATGCCGCCACCCCGGCCGACGCCCGCATCGGCCTGGGCCTGACCTTTCAGCCCTACTCGATCCAGATCGAGCCGCACGACTACATGGCCGAGCTGTTCGACGCCATCGCGCGCAGCAACACGATCCTGATCGACCTGGCGCGCGATATCTGGGGCTATGTCTCGCTGGGTTACTTCAAGCAAAAGCTCAAGGCCGGCGAGATCGGTTCGAGCACCATGCCGCACAAGGTCAACCCGATCGACTTCGAGAATGCCGAAGGCAACCTCGGTCTGGCCAATGCGCTGCTCAAGCATCTGAGCGAAAAGCTGCCGATCAGCCGCTGGCAGCGCGACCTGACCGACTCGACCGTGCTGCGCAACATCGGCGTCGCGCTCGGCTACACCGTGCTGGCGCACCAGTCGCTGATGACCGGCCTCAACAAGCTCGAGCTCAACGAGGAAGCGCTGGCCGCCGACCTCGACGCGGCCTGGGAAGTGCTGGCCGAGCCGATCCAGACCGTCATGCGCCGCTACGGCGTGCCGGGCGCCTACGAGAAGCTCAAGGAAGTCACGCGCGGCAAGTCGGTCACTGCCGAAGCGCTGCACGCCCTGATCGTCTCGCTCGAGATTCCGCAGGCCGACAAGGACCGTCTGCTGGCCATGACGCCGGGCAGCTACATCGGCCAGGCGACCGAGCTGGCGCGGCGCGTCTGACAGTAACGCCGCTCTTCTAGGGCGGATCGCCCAGCAAAAAGCCCCTTTCGGGGCTTTTTGCTTTTAGCGTGCGGCGTGGCGCGCGACCCGCTCCAGCATGCGCTGGACCTCGCCGGCCGGCAGGCCGTAGCTGTCGGCGAAGGCGGTCGGCTCCAGGCCGCTGGCGCGGTAGGCGCGGTGCAGCGCCGCGTCCTTGGCCGCGCGTGCGGCGGCCTCGTCGAGCGCCTGCTCGAACTGTGCCTGCAGCGCCGGGTCGCGGCTCGGCAGCAGGGCGGTGTAGTCCTCGCGGCTCAGGCCCGAGGTCTCGAAGGCCTGCGCGATGCGCTGGCGCAGCTTGGGCCCGAGGTTCTCCTGGCTGCGCGCCTGACGGCGGCGGTGCACCTCGAGCAGGGCGTGCAGCACATGCTCGGGCGCCATGTCCTCGACCGCCTGGCCGCCCAGGTCGTGGCGCGCCTGACCGGCGGCGATGCTGCTGAGGTAGCGGGTCGAACGTGTGTGCAGCGCCAGCGCCGCCTTCAGGCCCTCGGCGTCCAGCGCCTCGGGCTGGGCGGCCAGCAAGTCGGCATAGATGCCGCGCTTGAGCGGACGCGGCTGTTCGCCGAACAGTTTGGGATACCAGCCCGCCAGTTGCTGGAGCACGGGGTTGGCCGGCGCTGGCGCGCGTGATTGGCCTTGGCCGGCCGGGGCCGGACCGCGGCGCCGACGCTGCTGGCTGGGGGAGGGGGTGGAGCGGGGCTGCTTGACTGGTGTATCGTTCATGAAAAAATTGTCGCCGGTTTTTCGGTATACCGAATTTGTGCCATAATAGCCGCTTCTCGGGTTCTTAGCTCAGTTGGTAGAGCAGCGGACTCTTAATCCGTAGGTCGAGTGTTCGAGTCACTCAGGACCCACCA
>JBDLVJ010000227.1:0-3594 GCA_039804875.1 Pseudomonadota bacterium
GCTGGAACACCGCGATCGTTTCGGTACGGCTTTTGCGCTGCAGCACCAGACTGTGCCGGGGCGGGCGGCTGACCGCGGGCAAGGCCGGCCGGCGACTGCGCGGCGCCACGAAATACCCCGCCTTCGGCCGGGCCAGCACCAGCTGGCGCTCCTCGAGCCACTGGAAGGCCTGCACCGCCGTGGAAACCGAGACCCCGTTCTGCGACGCCAGGTCGCGCAACGATGGCAGACGCTGCCCGACCCGGAACACCTGGGCGTCGATCATCTGCCCGATCCGCTGCCCGATCTGGGCATACAGGGGGGTCTTGACCGAGGGCGACGCGTTGCTCATGCGGGCTATTGTGCCGAATCCAGGCCCGGAACCCGAGGGATCACACAGTACAGATCGCCACCGGCTCGGGCCACACAGATCGGTGCGTCGTCGGGGCTGACAGGCCGGGAATCAGGCCGCGCTGTGGCTTGGCGCCCGCCTGCCATCGGCGGACAGTGGAGCCACACCGGAAGGAAACCGCCCATGACCTCTTCACCATCCCTGATCGAACTCTGTCCCGGACAGGCCCGGACCCTGCGCGTCGCCTCGGGCCTGCGGCTGCGGGTCTGGAGCGGCCGGCTCTGGATCACGGGCTCGGGCGATCCGAACGACTATTTCGTGGCGGCGGGCCAGACCCTGACCCTGGGCCGGGGCCTGCTGGTGCTCGAAGCCGACGCCGGACCGGCTCGTTACTCGCTGATCCGCCCGGATGCGGCTTACTCGGGCCTGATCGCCGCCAGCCGGCGCATCAGCTGGCGCACGATGTCGGACTGCATTTCGCGGTAGAGCAGTTCCTCCTCGGCCTGCTTGCCGAGCACGAGCGCCTCGTCGTAGCTGAGGTCGCGCTCCTGCAGCAGCTCGAGATCGTCGATCAGGTCGCGGCCCTTGCCGCTGCGGACGCGGAACTTGAAGCGCACGCGCAACTGCAGTTCGCGCACCTGGCCGATCGAGGTGATGCCGACCACGGCGCGCTCGCGCTGCTCGTTGAGCACCGTCAGCTCGACATCGGCCGCAGGAAGCGGCTGGCCCGCCAGCCCCGGCTCGACCAGCCGCACGCCGCTGGCTTGCAACTGGGCGCGCAGCTCGTGCCCGATTTCGCTGTGGCGCGACAGGTTGCTGCGCAGGCTGGCAAAGGGCAGCTGGAGCGCGCCGCGCAACCGGAAGCCGCAGCCGGCCAGGGCCAGCGTCAGCCCGCCGGCACCGGCGAGCCGCAGCCAGGCGCGGCGCTCGGCCGCCCAGGCCGCCGGACCGGCGACCCGTGGCGACCCGGAGGGCGGGGGCGGGACCAGGGCGCGCATGGGCCTTACAGCACCACGTTGACGAGGCGACCCGGCACCACGATCACCTTCTTCGGTGTCGCGCCATCGGCCTGCTTGCGGACAGGCTCGCTTGCGATGGCGGCCGCCTCTATCGCGGCCTTGTCGGCGCTGGCCGGCACCAGGATCGAGCCACGCAGCTTGCCGTTGATCTGCAGCATCAGCTCGATCTCGTCCTGCACCAGCGCGGCCGGATCGACCTGGGGCCAGCAGGCGTCGAGCAGCTCGCCGAGCTCGTTGGCGTAGCCGAGACCGCTCCAGAGCTGGTGCGTGATGTGCGGCGTCGCCGGGTACAGGCAGCGCAGCAGGATGCCGAAGCCCTCGATCAGCGCGACCTGGCCGCCGGTCGTGGCATTGGCATCGAAACCCTCGAGCGCGTTGAGCATCTTCATCGCGCCCGAGACCACGGTGTTGTACTGCATGCGCTGGTAGTCGTAGTCCACCTGCTTGAGCACGGTGTGCAGCTCGCGGCGCAGCGCCTTGGCTTCCTTGCCGAAGGCGACATCGTTGAGCTGGCCGGCCTGCGCCGCGCTCTCGGTCGCCTGGGCCCAGTCGGTGCGTGACAGCTTGTAGCCGAAGTTCCAGACCCGGCGCAGGAAGCGGTAGCTGCCCTCGACCGCGGCATCGTTCCACTCCAGCGTCGCCTCGGGCGGCGCGGTGAACATGGTGTAGAGGCGGGCCGTGTCGGCGCCGTACTTCTCGATCAGGTCCTGCGGATCGACGCCGTTGTTCTTGGACTTGGACATGGTGCCCACGCCCTCGTAGTCGATCGCGGTGCCGACCGGCAGCAGGCCGTCGGCGCTGTCAACCGCGTTCTTGAGCTGGGCGCCGACGATCTTGCCGCCCTCGTCGAGCAGATGCTCGACATCGTGCGGCCAGAAATACTCCTTGGCGCCCTTCTCGGTGCGGCGGGAATAGATGTGGTTCAGCACCATGCCCTGGGTCAGCAATTTCTTGAACGGCTCATCGACCTTGACCAGGCCCAGGTCGCGCATGACCTTGGTCCAGAAGCGCGCGTACAGCAGGTGCAGGATCGCGTGCTCGATGCCGCCGATGTACTGGTCCATCGGCATCCAGTACTCCGCGCCCTCGGCCACCATCGCGTCGGCGTTCTTCGGGTCGCAGTAGCGCAGGAAATACCAGGACGAATCCACGAAGGTGTCCATGGTGTCGGTCTCGCGCCGCGCCACGGCGCCACAGATCGGACAGGTCACGCCGGCGTGGAAGCCCTCGTGCTTGACCAGCGGGTTGCCGCTGCCATCCGGTACGCAGTCCTCGGGCAGCACGACCGGCAGGTCTTTTTCCGGCACCGGCACCGAGCCGTGTTGCGGACAATGGATGATCGGGATCGGCGTGCCCCAGTAGCGCTGGCGGCTGATGCCCCAGTCGCGCAGGCGGAAGGTGGTCTTCTTCTCGCCCAGGCCCTGCTCGGCGAGCAGCGCGGCGACTTTATCGACGGCGGCTGCATGGTCAAGACCAGACAATAGACCAGAGTTGATGCAAACAGCGAATTCCTTAGTTGCGTACCAGTCCTGCCACGCATCGGTGGAATAGACAGTCCTAGGATAGTCGGAGTCTGATCCGCTCCCGTTCCCCATCCCTGCGCCACAACCGCTACCACCGCCATATCCAGAGCCATCGGCAAACCCCAAACCCTGTGGATCAGTGGTTCGCTTGTCCGCAATCACTTGAACGATCGGAATGCCGTACTTCTTCGCGAACGCGAAGTCGCGCTCGTCGTGCGCGGGCACGCCCATCACAGCGCCGTCGCCATAGCTCATCAGCACATAGTTGCCGACCCAGACCGGCACCTGCGCGCCGGTCAGCGGGTGCGTCACGAGCAGGCCGGTCGGCATGCCCTTCTTTTCCTGCGTCGCGAGCTCGGCCTCGGTGGTGCCACCCTGCTTGCATTCCTCGAGGAAGGCCGCCAGTGCCGGGTTCGTCTCGGCCGCGTGCAGCGCCAGCGGGTGCTCGGCCGCCACGGCGCAGAAGGTCACGCCCATGATGGTGTCGGCACGGGTGGTGAAGACGTAGAGATGGCCGTCCTGGATCGGGTTGCCGTCATGACCGCGGATCTGGTGCGGGAAGGCGAAGCGCACGCCGCTGCTCTTGCCGATCCAGTTCTCCTGCATCAGCCGCACCTTGTCGGGCCAGCCGTCGAGCGTCGCGGCCTCGTTGCCGAGCTGCACATGCTGCAGCAGCTCCTCGGCATAGGAGGTGATGTTGAGGTAGTAGCCCGGGATCTCG
>JBDLVJ010000228.1:0-10343 GCA_039804875.1 Pseudomonadota bacterium
CCGTCGACATAGTTCATGAAACGCTGGTTGGCCGCATCGAGCGCCAGCAGGGACAGGCCGGAAACCAGCAACACCAAGGCCGCCAGACCGCCGAACGCCAGGCTCAGCTTGAGCCGGACGGCCATATCGCGGAAATTCATCATTGTCATCTCTTCTTCTGGCGCTGCCCGGCCCGAATGGGATTGCCCATCGGATCATTCATTTCACCAGATGTTTGACGAGCAATTCAGTTGATTAGTTTCATTAAAAGCGAAAGCATTCTATTCAACATGATCAATCAGTCAAGGGATATCCAGCAATTCCCAGAGAAATTCAGGAGTGAATTCCTGGCCGGGGCAAGCGGCCGCGTCGCTCCCGGGCCTCAGTGGTGATGGCCGTGCGCGCCATGCGCGTGGCCGTGGGCGACTTCCTCGGCGGAGGCCGCCTGCACCTCCTCGACCTTGAGGCTGAAGCGCAGCGTCTTGCCGGCGTGCGGGTGATTGCCGTCCAGGATCACTTCCTGGCCCTTGATCTTGACCACGGTGAAGATGCGCTCGCCGCCGTCATCGGCCACGCCGCGCAGGGTGCCGCCGACCTTGACGCCGGGCGGAAAATCGGCCTTGGAGATGGTCTGCACCAGGCTCTCGTCGCGCTCGCCGAAGGCATCGGCAGGCTCCAGCACCACGGTGGTCGCGAAGCCGGCCTGCCGGCCTTCCAGCGCGGCCTCGATCTTCTCGAAGGTGTTGCCGTAGCCGCCGTGCAGGTAGGCCATCGGTTCGGGACTGGCTTCGAGCTGCTTGCCCTGGGCATCGGCGACCTGGTAGCTGATCGTGACGACGGTGTCTTTGGTGATTTGCATGGGGACTTTCAAAGCGGCGTGAAAAAGAAAAGCGTGATTGTGCCGGCTTTGCCACGGCACTGACGAGGCCAGCGACAGTCGGGCAGGCGCCGTCAGCGCGGACGCACGCTGACTTCGGCGCTCGTGATGTCGACCAGGCCGGAGCCGGTGCGCAGGCGCAGCGCGCCGTCCGGCCCCACGCCGGCGGCCTGGCCTTGCTGCCCGTCGGACAGCAGCAGCTCCCGGCCGGCCAAGGCATCGCGCGCGGCGAAGCGGGCGGCGAAAGCGGCGAAGCCCGCGCGCTCGAAGGCCAGCAGATCCTGCACCAGGGCCGGAACCAGCGCGGCCAGCCACTGGCCGGCATCGCGGCCGGGGTCCGGTTCGCACAGCGCGGCCGGCGGCACCGGTGGCAGGGCCAGGGCGGCGGCCTCGTCGAGCGGAGCCGGCAACCATGCGGGCAGCTCGGGCAACCACACGTTCAGGCCGACACCGATCACCGCATGGCGCTGCGCGCCCAGCGTGGCGGCCTCGATCAGGATGCCGCCGAGCTTGCGCCCGCGCCACCAGAGATCGTTCGGCCATTTGAGCCGGATCTCGGGGTGCAGGCTCTCGGCCAGGCTGACGCCGACCGCCAGCGACAGGCCGGACCAGTCGGCCGGCTGATAGGGCAGGCCGAGCGAGAAGGTCAGCGACGCCCCGGGCTGGCCGTGCCAGGACTTGCCACGCCGCCCGCGCCCGGCGCTTTGCTCAAGCGCCAGCAGCAGGGTCGGCGAGCGGTCGCCGGCGCGCGCGCGCCGCATCAGCTCGGTGTTGGTCGAGTCGATGCTCGGCAGCACCTCGACCGAGAAATCGGGCCACAGCGGATGGATCGCCTGCCACAGCCCCTCGGCCTGGCGCGTCAGGGCCTGCAGCGCGGCGTCCGGACCGCTGGCGGGGTTCGGCCCGCTCATGCCGCCTGGCCCCGCGCCACCGCCTTGGCCGGCCGCTTGGGCGCCAGCATGGTGCCACGGCAGGCCGAGCTGCCGCAGTGGCAGGCGTACTCGGCCTTGAGCTTGGCCGTGTAGCGTCCATCGACCACCAGGCCATAGTCGAAGAACAGCTCCTCGCCGGCCGCGATGTCGCGCAGCGCATGGAGGAAGACCCGCTTGCGCGCGTCCTCCTCGGCCTCGCAGTTGGGCGCGCAGCTGTGGTTGATCCAGCGCGAGGAATTGCCGCCATGGCCGCCATCGATCACATGGCCGTCATCGATGTGAAAGTAGAAGGTGTGGTTGGGCTGGGCCGGATCGTGCGGATGGCGGCGCAGCGCCTCGTCCCAGCTGATGACCTCGCCGGTGTATTCGATCAGCGGCTCACCAGCCGCCAGATTGACCAGGGCGAACACGCCCCTGCCATGCACGCCGGAGCGGCGCACCTGCAGGCGGCGGCGCGGCTTGGCGGCGCTGGCGGGGGAAGAAACGTGGTTGCCGTCAGCCATGGGCCAAATTTTTGGTATGGTGAATTCATGCAGGTGCGCGCGAGTGCGCACGTACACACAGATGCGCGCACAGGCGCGCATGGGAGCCGATTGTAAAGATGAAAACACTGGTCATAGCCGAAAAACCTTCCGTCGCCCAGGACATCGTGCGGGCGCTCACGCCCCTGGCGGGCAAGTTCGAGAAGCACGAGGACCATTTCGAGAGCGAGCACTACCTCGTCAGCTCGGCGGTCGGCCATCTGGTCGAGATCGCCGCACCCGAGGCCTACGACGTCAAGCGCGGCAAGTGGAGCTTCGCCCACCTGCCGGTGATCCCGCCGCATTTCGACCTGAAACCGATCGACAAGAGCAAGTCCCGCCTGTCGGCGGTGGTCAGGCTGGCCAAGCGCAAGGACGTGACGGCGCTGATCAATGCCTGCGACGCCGGGCGCGAGGGCGAGCTGATCTTCCGCCTGATCGAGCAGTACGCCGGCGGCGCCAAGCCGCTGGGCAAGCCGGTGCAGCGGCTGTGGCTGCAGTCGATGACGCCGCAGGCGATCCGCGACGGCTTCCAGCAGCTGCGCAGCGACGAGCAGATGCGCCCGCTGGCCGACGCCGCGCGCAGCCGCTCCGAGGCCGACTGGCTGGTCGGCATCAACGGCACCCGCGCCATGACAGCCTTCAACTCGCGCGACGGCGGCTTCTTCCTGACCACCGTGGGCCGGGTCCAGACGCCGACGCTGGCGGTGGTGGTCGAACGCGAGGAAAAGATCCGCGCCTTCCGCAGCCGCGATTACTGGGAAATCCACGCGACCTTCGGCGCCCAGGCTGGCGACTACCCGGGCAAGTGGTTCGACCCGACGTTCAAGAAGCCCTCGGCCAAGAACGGCGACGAGGGCGCCGACCCCGAGCTCAGGGCCGACCGGGTCTGGAGCGCGCAGCAGGCGCAGCAGATCGCCGACGCCGTGCGCGGCCAGCCCGCCAGCGTGAGCGAGGAATCCAAGCCGACCACCCAGGCCAGCGGCCTGCTCTACGACCTGACCAGCCTGCAGCGCGAGGCCAACGGCCGCTTCGGCTTCTCGGCCAAGACCACGCTGGCGCTGGCGCAGAGCCTGTATGAAAAGCACAAGGCGCTGACCTACCCGCGCACCGACTCGCGCGCGCTGCCGGAGGACTATCTGCCGACGGTCCGGGAGACCTTCGAGCTGCTGGCAGGCAGCGAGATGAGCCACCTGGCGCCGCACGCTCGGGTGGCGCTCGACCACGGCCATGTCAAGCCGACCAAGCGCGTGTTCGACAACAGCAAGGTCAGCGACCACTTCGCGATCATCCCGACGCTGCAGGCCCCGGGCGGCCTGTCCGAAGCCGAGCAGAAGCTGTACGACCTGGTGGTGCGCCGCTTCCTGGCGGTGTTCTTCCCGGTGGCCGAGTTCATGGTCACGACCCGCATCAGCAAGGTCGAGGCAGCGGGCGCCAGCCACCATTTCAAAACCGAGGGCAAGGTGCTGGTCAAGCCGGGCTGGATGGCGGTCTACGGCAAGGAAGCGGCCGAGGACGTGGCCGACGCGGCGGCCGGCGACAAGGGCCAGAACCTGGTGCCGGTGCAGCCGGGCGAAGCGGTCGCGACGCGCGAGGCGGCGCCGAAGGCGCTCAAGACCCGCCCGCCGGCGCGCTACAGCGAAGCCACGCTGCTCGGCGCGATGGAAGGCGCCGGCAAGCTGATCGACGACGACGAGCTGCGCAGCGCGATGCAGGACAAGGGCCTGGGCACGCCGGCCACGCGCGCGGCCATCATCGAAGGCCTGCTGACCGAGAAGTACATGCTGCGCGAGGGCCGCGAGCTGATCCCGACCGCCAAGGCGTTCCAGCTCATGACGCTGCTGCGCGGCCTCGGGGTCGAGGAACTGTCCAAGCCGGCGCTGACCGGCGAGTGGGAGCACAAGCTCGCGCTGATGGAACAGGGCCAGCTCAGCCGCGAGGCCTTCATGCGCGAGATCGCCGGCATGACCGAGCGCATGGTCAAGAAGGCCAAGGAATACGACCGCGACAGCGTGCCGGGCAACTACGCCACGCTGCAGACGCCCTGCCCGAACTGCGCCGGCGTGGTGAAGGAAAACTACCGCCGCTACGCCTGCTGCGGCGCCGACGGCAAGTCCGACGGCTGCGGCTTCTCGTTCGGCAAGTCGCCGGCCGGACGCACCTTCGAGATCGAGGAGGCCGACGCGTTCCTGGCCGACAAGCATATCGGCCCGCTCGAAGGTTTCCGCTCCAAGGCCGGCTGGCCGTTCGTGGCCGAGCTGGCGCTCAAGTTCAGCGACGAGGACCGGAACTGGAAGCTCGAGTTCGACTTCGGCGACAAGAAGGACGAGGAAACCGGCGAGCTGGCCGACTTCAGCGGCCGCGAGTCACTGGGCAACTGCCCCCGCTGCGGCAGCCCGGTCCATGTGCATGGCGGCAACTATGTCTGCAGCAAGGCCGTGCCGACGCTGGAGCAGGCCGCGCCAAGCTGTGACTTCAAGAGCGGCACCACCATCCTGCAGCAGGAGATCGCGCCCGAGCAGATGAGCAAGCTGCTGGCCAGTGGCAAGACCGACCTGCTGGAGAAGTTCGTCTCGAACAAGACCAAGCGCGCCTTCAAGGCCTTCCTGGCCTGGGACGCCGAGGCCGGCAAGGTCGGCTTCGAGTTCGAGCCGCGCGAGAGCAAGTACCCGCCGCGCAAGACCGCCGCCAAGAAGGCGCCGGCCAGGAAGGCCGCGGCGAAGAAAGCCCCTGCCAAGAAGGCGACAACGAAGAAGGCGGCCCAGGCCGCCGCCTGAAGCGGGCGCCACTGGCTCGGCATCGGGCCGGTCCCGGGAGCGTCAGGCCGGCGCCGGCCGCGCCGGAAAGCGCACCGCGACCTTGAGGCCCCGGCGCGTGGCCTGCTCCGGGTGCGCGTCGCCGAGCTCGACGCTGGCGCGGTACTGCTGCGCGACCTCGCTGACGATGGCCAGTCCCAGGCCCGAGCCATCGACGTTGCTGCCCAGCACGCGGTAGAAGGGCTGGAACACCAGCTCGCGCTCGGCCTCGGGGATGCCGGGGCCGTTGTCCTCGACCTCGAGCTGCTGGGCACCGCTGTCGCCGTCCAGCGTCAAGCGCACCGTCACCACGCCGCCGGCCGGCGTGTAGTGGATGGCGTTATCGACCAGATTGCGCACCAGCTCCTGCAGCAGGGTCGGGTTGCCGTCGAGCAGGCAGGACTCGGGTATGCGGTCCGGCCCCTCGTAGCCGAGGTCGATCCGCTTGTCCTGCGCCAGCGGGAAGGAATCGGCGATCACCTCGGTCGCCAGGTCGCCGAGGTCGACCGGCTCGCTCGGCAGCGCGCGTCCGGTGGTCTCGGCGCGGGCCAGCGACAGCAGCTGGTTGACGGTGTGGGTCGCGCGCACGCTGGAGCGCGTGATCTGCTGCAGGCAGCGCCTGACCTCCTCGGCGTCCTGCGCGCGCAGCGCCATGTCGGCCTGCATGCGCAGACCCGCCAGCGGCGTCCGGAGCTGGTGCGCGGCATCGGCCAGGAAACGCCGTTGCGTCGTCAGCGAGACCGCCAGGCGTTCGAGCAGGTCGTTGATCGAGCCCACCAGCGGCGTCACCTCCTGCGGGATCGACTCCTGCTCCAGCGGGCTCAGGTCGTCGGGCTTGCGCGCGCGGATGCGCTGCTCGAGCTCGTTGAGCGGCCGGATGCCGCGCACCAGCGCCATCCAGACCAGCAGCACCGCCAGCGGCAGCGTGACGAACTGCGGCACCATCACGCCCTTGATGATCTCGGTCGCCAGCCGCGAGCGCTTGCCCAGCGTCTCGGCGACCTGCAGCAGCACCAACTGCTCCTCGCGCTCGCCGCGCGCGATCCAGGTGTAGGCCACCCGCACCTCCTCGCCCCGGATCTGGTCGTCGCGCAGGCGCACATGGCCGGCATCGGGCAGGACGTAGTTGGGGGGGAGCGGAAACTCGGGGTCGCCGCTGATGAACTGGCCATCGGCCTTGCGCACCGCGTAGAAGATCTGGTCGGTGTCGTCGGCGCGCAGCAGGTCGCGCGCCTGCGCGGTCAGGTTGAACTGCGGCTGCTCGCCGCGCAGCACGACGAACTGGGTCAGCGCCTGCAGGTTGAATTCGAGCGCGCGGTCGAACGGCTTGTTCGCGATGCCCTGGGCGACGAACCAGGTCAGCGCGAGCGACAGCGGCCACAGCAGCAGCAGGGGCGTCAGCATCCAGTCCAGGATCTCGCCGAACAGGCTGCGCTGCTCGCGCTGGAACAGCCCGAACGCGGTCGTGCCGCGCTGGCGGGCCGGACGGTCGGAATCAGCCAGGAATTTTTTCAAGACAGTAGCCCAGCCCGCGCACGGTCGCGATCCGGATCGGGCCCTTCTCGATCTTCTTGCGCAGGCGGTGGATATAGACCTCGATTGCGTTGTTGCTGACCTCCTCGCCCCATTCGCACAGGCGCTCGACCAGCTGGTCCTTGCTGACCAGACGGCCGGCGCGCTGCAGCAGCACCTCGAGCAGCCCGAGCTCGCGCGCCGACAGGTCGATCATCTTGCCATCGATGCTGGCGACGCGGCCCGCCTGGTCATAGAGCAGCGGTCCATGCTTGATCTGGCTGGTGGCGCCGCCCAGGCCACGGCGCGTCAGCGCGCGCACGCGCGCCTCGAGCTCCTGCAGCGCGAAGGGCTTGGCCATGTAGTCGTCGGCGCCATAGTCCAGGCCCTTGACCCGGTCCTCCACGCTGTCGGCGGCGGTCAGGATCAGCACCGGCAGCGTCGAGCCGCGCGAGCGCAGGCGCTTGAGCACCTCCAGCCCGTGCATCCTCGGCAATCCCAGGTCGAGGATCAGCAGATCGAACTCGTGGTTGGTCATCAGCGCCGCGTCGGCCTCGCTGCCGCTGGCGACATGATCGACCGCGGCCCCGGCTGCGCGCAGGGTGCGCAACAGGCCGTCGGCCAGGACCTGGTCGTCTTCCGCAATCAGGATGCGCATGGGATCTCCTCTTGTTATGCCCACTATTTTAGGCCGCGGCCCGAGGCCGGCCCGCGCGCGCGCGGCGGCCGGCGATCGGCCTGATAGCCGTTGGCATAGGCTTCCAGGCCAAGCGCGATCACGGTGGCGACCGGCGCGCCGACCTGGTCGCGGAACTCGGCCTCGGCCCGCCGGACCGCGAGCTGGAAGGCGCGCAGCCACTCCAGCCCGACCGGCGTGAAGCGGATGCGGCGCGCGCGCGCGTCGAGCCAGTCGGGCTCGCGCCGCACCAGGCCCCAGGCCTCGCACTGATCGACCAGGTCGGCCATGGCCTGCTTGCTCATGCCCGCGCTCTGCGCCAGCTCGGTCAGGCGCGCGCCGGCCAGCGGCAGATGGCGCGTGATGTGCACATGCGCCGCGCCGACCTGGCCACGCGCGGCTAGGTTGGACAGCGCCAGCGGCACCTCGAGCGCGTGCGCCATCAGCTCAAGCACCCGCTGGTCGAAACGGCGCAGGGCATGGCCCAGCAGCCGGCCCATGTGGGTCAGCCGCCAGCCCTCGTCCAGGGCATCGGAATCCAGGCTTTTCTCCATCGTCAAATAGTAATGCAAACTGACTAAAAAATCAGTATTTTATTTTTCATTCCTCGCTACACTGCATCCCAAGCCCCCCGGACCGATCCGGACGATCCACTCCAGGGTGCCGCAACCCATTGTTTTTCAAGGAGCCCAGCATGAACGCACCGAACAAGACCCTGAACACCGAAAAGGCGAAGGCGCTGCAAGCGGCACTGGCCCAGATCGAGAAGCAATTCGGCAAGGGCGCCATCATGCGCCTGGGCGAGGGCGAGAAAGTCGAGGACATCCAGGTCGTCTCGACCGGCTCGCTCGGCCTCGATGTCGCGCTTGGCGTCGGCGGTCTGCCGCGCGGCCGGGTGATCGAGATCTACGGCCCGGAATCCTCGGGCAAGACCACGCTGACGCTGCAGGTCATCGCCGAGATGCAGAAGGTCGGCGGCCAGTGCGCCTTCGTCGATGCCGAGCACGCGCTCGATGTCCAGTACGCGCAGAAGCTCGGCGTCAACCCGCACGACCTGCTGATCAGCCAGCCCGACACCGGCGAGCAGGCGCTCGAGATCGTCGACAGCCTGGTGCGCTCGGGCGCGGTGGACCTGATCGTGATCGACTCGGTCGCCGCGCTGACCCCGAAGGCCGAGATCGAGGGCGACATGGGCGACAGCCTGCCCGGCCTGCAGGCCCGCCTGATGAGCCAGGCGCTGCGCAAGCTGACCGCGACGATCAAGAAGACCAACTGCATGGTCATCTTCATCAACCAGATCCGCATGAAGATCGGCGTCATGTTCGGCAGCCCCGAGACCACCACCGGCGGCAACGCGCTCAAGTTCTACGCCTCGGTCCGGATCGACATCCGCCGCATCGGCTCGATCAAGAAGGGCGAGGAAGTCGTCGGCAGCGAGACCAAGGTCAAGGTGGTCAAGAACAAGGTCGCCTCGCCGTTCAAGACCGCCGAGTTCGACATCCTCTACGGCGAAGGCATCAGCCGCGAGGGCGAGATCATCGACCTCGGCGTGGCGCAGAAGGTGGTCGACAAGTCGGGCGCCTGGTACGCCTACCAGGGCGAGAAGATCGGCCAGGGCCGCGAGAACTCGCGCGAGTTCCTGCGCGAGAACCCGCGGCTCGCGCACGAGATCGAGGACAAGATCCGCGCCGCGCTCGGCGTGCCAGCCCTGCCCGCCTTCGATCCGGCCAGCGTCAAGCGTGGCGCGGCCAGCGACGAACTCGATCCGGCCAACGCCGCATGACGGGCTGGCGCCGCCCCGACCCGGCCCGCGACCGGGCACAGCGGTCGGGCGCCGAGGCCGATAACGGCGGACGGACGCCCGCCAACGACCCGGCCGAGGCGGCCCCGCCCAGGCGGGCGCGGCCCGAGCTCTCGCTCAAGGGCCGGGCGCTGCGCCTGCTCTCGCTGCGCGAGCATTCCCGGCTTGAGCTCGAACGCAAGCTCAGCTCGCACGAGACGCGCGAGGGCGAGCTGGCCGAGGCGCTCGACGCGCTGACCGCGCGCGGCTTCATCAGCGACGAACGGGTGGCCGACAGCCTGCTGCACCGCAGGGCGGCCAAGCTCGGGGCCAGCCGCGTCAAGGCCGAGCTGCAGGCCAAGGGCCTGGACGAGGCGGTGGTGCGCGAGGCGGTCGCATCGCTGCGCGCGACCGAACAGGAGCGCGCGCGCGAGGTCTGGCGCAAGAAGTTCGGCCAGCCACCGGCCGATACCGCCGAGCGGGGCAAGCAGATGCGCTTCCTGGCCGCGCGCGGCTTCTCGGGCGAGACCGTGCGGCGCGTGATCGCGGGCGCGGACGACGAGAGCTGAACCGCGCCGACGACCCGACCACGGCTCTGGCGGCGCCGCGTCGCGGCGGGGACGGGTGGAAGGCCCGAACACCCGGCCCGTCAGGATCGACTCAAGGCTGTGGCACAGTGACAGGCATCGACACGAAAACCGCGACATGAACCGCCCGACCTTCCAGATCCTGATGCTCCTGACAGTGATCCTGGTCGTGATCATGACCGTCGTGCTGTTCGCGGTGCGGCATGCCAACCGGCAGATCCCGGGCTTGAGCGCCTGGGCCTACTCCTATCTGCTGGGCCTGCTGGTTTGCTTCAACTTCCTGGCCAGGCCCCATGTCCCCGAGGGGCTGTCGGTCGTCATCACGCAAGTCCTGATGTTCAGCTCGGCCTGGCTGAACCTGGCGGCGGCCAGGGCCTATGCCGGCCGGCCACCCTGGCCGCTGGCCTACTTCGGCTGGGCAGTGATCACCGTGGCGGGACTGTCAAGCCATCTGACCTGGCCGCAGCCCGAACCCACGCTGCGCCTGGCGCTGGGCCTCGGGGCCGCCGGCACGCTGATGCTGCTGAGCGCTCAGGCAATGCTGTCGGCAGAGCTCAGAAGGCAACCGGAACGCTACCTGTTCACCCTGGCCTGCGGCGGACATGGCCTGTTGATGCTGGCGACCGCCCTGACCCTGCTGCTGGGCCAGGCCGACCTGGCCGATCCGGAGCGCCTGGGAACCGT
>JBDLVJ010000229.1:0-2625 GCA_039804875.1 Pseudomonadota bacterium
ACTTTGGCTTTCCCTGTCGGTGTCATTTGTTCCCCCTCATGAGCGTTTTCGTGTCGTTGAGCAGATCGAGCTGCGTGAACGGGTAAGTCCTGTCAAATGCCTTGACGCCTAGGCCGTGCACACCGGTGCGGCCTTGATGGTGTTCGCGGCACAGCGGTATCAGGGTCGTGTAATCGCCCTTGCCCCAGCCGCCACCACGGAAGTGGTGGAGCTCGACTGGCCCGGGCGCGGCGCCCGGGTGCAGTCGCCGGCATGCCATGCAACCCAGCTCAGCCAGCTTGTCCTTGTGGTCGCGCTCTTCGTGGGTCATTCCAGCACCTCACCGGTCTCTGGATCCACATCGGCGGACTGGCGGGCTGCGGCGCTCGGGTCGCGCCCCAGTGATGTCGGCGACCACTTGACGCCCTGCTCGGCACCGAAGGCGTGCGCCAGGTCGATGACGGCGGTCATCTCCTTGATCGTCATGCGACTGGTTGATCGCCCGCGCGAAATGCTGACGAAGCCGGTGCCGTCCATGTTGGGCAGCAGCTCCTGGCCGTCGAGGTGGCCGGTAAGCCATTCCTTCCAGCCCTCGGGCGTCAAGCGCCGGCCGCACCACTGGACTTGCTCGGACAGGTCGGCCATGCAAGACCACATGAGGCGGTTCTGAGCCAGGGTGCGCGTATCGGTGCGGACCTCAACGATGAGGCGGTGCCCGGCCTGCAGCAGCGCTTTGGCAGCTGGCCAGACGACGCCCGAGATCTCGGCGTGCCCCTGCTGCGGGTTGAACAGCGTGACGGTCTGGCGCATGTCAGTCCCCCAGTGCGCGATACACCGCACCGAGCACCAACAGCAGCCCGGCGAACGCAATAGCCACCCATGGCGTCATGTGAGGCGCAGACAGAATCAGCGAGGCGAGCGACAGCAGTGTCGATTTTCCAACCCTCATGAGCGCACCCCCAACACCAGGACCGCGCCCACCGCCACGGCCAGGTAAACCATTGACAGGAAAAGGATCTGCGCCCGGCTGACGGGGTTTCTGGCCCAGGCTTTGAAGTGATCAAGCACCGTGGTCGGGCGCGATGATTTTCGACGGCGGAACGTCATGCGGCCCTCCTGAACTGCCAGGCGACACATGCGGCATCGCGTGAATGCTCATTGCTGCGGCCGCCCCACCCCGTCAGTGCCGCGAACTGCTCAGCGTTGAGCTTTGCCCCCTTGGATTTCGGACTTATGCTGTGCGCCGGTATATGCAGGCGCTGACAGGTCGCCACGATCAGCCGGCACCAGGCGTCGATCTGACCCACGTCTCGCGCAATCTTCAGCTGCTCAGCATTGCTGACGCCGCGCTTCCAGGTCGGGCTGATCAGGCGGGAGTCCTCGAAGACGACGCGCGCCGGCATGACGGTCTCGATCACCTCGACCAGCTGGTGCGGTTCGATGGTCTGCAGCTCGGTCAGTTTGCCGCCCTCGAAGAGCGCGATGCCGGTGTTGGAGCCTGGATCTACGCCCATGATGATGGTCATGCTGCCACCTCCCCGCTGCAGCGAGTCGCCAGCGCGAGCGTGCCGGCATCAATGAGCGCGAAGTCGCCACCGCCCGGTATCCATGCGCCCGTGTCGATGTACATGACGTTGCCGAGATAGCCGCACCGCTCGATGGGCGTGTGCCCAACGATGACGGCTGCAGCGCCTTTGATGCCTTCTTTGTGCCTGCCGTCAATGCGGCGCCGGGACCACTGCGCGTAGGTGACCTGGTGCTCGGTTACCGCTCCGGTGCGCAGCGCCTCGGCAAAATCGGTCCACGATGCGAGCGGGCAGTCGGCGTGGACGATCCCGACCAGGCCGGCGGCCGTTTCGACCTCTATGGCAAGCGGCAGCTGCTCGACCGCGCGCACATACTGCGGCCGAGTGCAGAGATCCATCCCGATGAACCAGGCGCCACCGTTCTGCGCGTAGTGCCCGGCCGACATCTCGCCCCTGTCGAAGTCGATCAGCATCGTCTCGTGGTTGCCCTGCACGGCATGAAACCAGGGCTTGGCCAGCCACTCGAGCACCAGGCTCGACTCGGGGCCGCGGTCGACCAGATCACCGACCGAGAAAAGGCGGTCTCCAGCAGCCGGATCGAAGCCTACGGCGTCAAGCGCCTGCTGCAGCTTGCTGAAATGACCGTGAATGTCGCCGATGACCAGGTCGCGGCCGGCGGTGTTTCGCTCAAAGTGCTTGATCATCATTCCGTCATCCCCCATACCCGCGCCGTGACTGCGGCAACGGCTCGACCGTGCGCTCGAACGGCGTCAGATCGTCCGGAGCCGGCCGAAAGCGGGCCTCCTTGATCCTTCTGCCCACTTCGGCCCGCAAGCCCTTCCAGAGGCCGTGCTGCTCGCTCTCCAGTTCGATCACCCGCGCTTGGGCGTACCGCCAGCAGCCGGGCGTCATGGCCATGGCCGTGTGGTGCGCTGCGATGCGCTCGAATTCCTCGGTCCATGTCAAGCTGCCTCCTGCAGGTTGTCCCAGTACGCCAGGATCTGGCGCGCGTACAGCAGCTCAGCCGGATCGACGTGATGGCCGTGCTCGTGGTTGCCGATGATGTTGTGGGCGTAGCGGCGACCATCGGCGCCGGCCGTATCGACGGCGGCAAGCTGGC
>JBDLVJ010000230.1:0-7105 GCA_039804875.1 Pseudomonadota bacterium
GCAAGTCATGCCGGTGACGGTAAAAATCTGTTGCATCAGTGATTCCTTTCAGTGGGTGGTCAGCCATCGAAGTATGGCGCCAGCCAGCAGCTGCGTCATGAACGGGTCGACTTCCGGTTCATACTTGCCGCATGGAACAAGCAAGCACAGCGACAGCAGCGGTGGAGGCTTCCGCCTGCGAAACGGATCTCGGCATCGGAGGCATGACCTGCGCCAGCTGCGTGGGGCGCGTCGAGCGCGCCCTCAAGAAAATTCCCGGGGTCCGGGAGGCCAGCGTCAACCTCGCGACCGAGTCGGTCCGGGTGCGCTGGCAGCGGGGCACTGACGACGCGGCCACCATGTCGGCCCGCCTGCAGCGGGCCGTGCGCGACGCCGGCTACGAGCCCAGGCCCATTGACGCCGCCGAGGCCGCGCCGGTCAAGGGCTGGCTCGGCCTGCCGCGCGATGCCTGGCCGGTGCTGCTGGCCGCCTTGCTGTCGGCGCCGCTGACCCTGCCGATGCTGGGCTCGCTCATCGGCCAGCACTGGATGCTGCCGGCCTGGCTGCAGTTCGTGCTCGCGACGCCGGTGCAGTTCTGGCTCGGCGCCCACTTCTACCGCGCCGGCTGGCAGGCGCTCAAGGCCCGCAGCGGCAACATGGAGCTGCTGGTGGCGATAGGCACCAGTGCCGGCTGGGGCCTGAGCAGCTGGCTCTGGTGGAAGACCGAGGCCGGCGAGATGCCGCATCTCTATTACGAGGGCTCGGCGCTCGTGATCACGCTGGTGCTGCTGGGCAAGTGGCTGGAGTCGCGCGCCAAGCGCCAGGCCACCGAGGCGATCCGGGCGCTGCACGCCTTGCGGCCCGAAATCGCGCATCTGCTGCCCGACGGCATCAGGCGCGAACAGCCAGTCGACGTGCCGGTGGCCGAGCTGCTGGCGGGCGATCGGGTGCTGGTGCGCCCGGGTGAGCGCGTGCCAGCCGATGGCGAGCTGCTGGAAGGCCAGACCCAGGTCGATGAATCGATGCTGACCGGCGAGCCGATGCCGGTGCCCAAGCAGCCGGGCGACCGGCTGACCGGCGGCAGCCTCAATGGCGACGGGGCGATCGAGCTCAAGGTGGCGGCGGTCGGCGCGCAGAGCGTGCTGAGCCGCATCATCGCGCTGGTGCAGGACGCACAGGCGAGCAAGCCGCCGATCCAGCGTCTGGTCGATCGGGTGGCGGAGGTGTTCGTGCCGGCGGTGCTGGTGGTGGCGCTGCTGACCTTCTGCGGCTGGTATTTCTGGCAGGACGTGACGTTCGAAAAGGCGCTGCTGCCAGCGGTGGCGGTGCTCGTGATCGCCTGCCCCTGCGCGCTCGGGCTGGCGACGCCGGCCGCGATCATGGCCGGGACCGGGGTGGCGGCGCGGCATGGCATCCTGGTGCAGGATGCCGAGGCGCTTGAGCAGGCCTGCAAGATCGACACGATCGCCTTCGACAAGACCGGCACCCTGACCGTGGGCGAACCGACGCTGAGCGAGTGGGTGGCGACCCAGGGCATCGACCAGGCCGGCGCCTTGCAGGCGGCTGCCGCGCTGCAGCGCCAGAGCGCGCATCCGCTGGCGCGGGCGGTGGTGGTGGCGGCCGAGGCGGCCGAGGCGGCGGTTGGCGCGGACGCGGCACTGACCGCACAGGAGGTGCAGGCGGTGCCGGGACGCGGCAGCCATGGCCGGGTGCAGGGCGCCCACCTGCACCTGGGCAGCCTGCGTTGGATGGAGGAGCTGGGCGCCGGGCTGGGCGAGCTGGCGCAGCGGGCCGCCACCTTGCAAGCCGAGGGGGCGACCGTATCGGCGCTCGCGCTGGGCCTGCCCGACGGCCGCTTCGTGCCGCTGGCGCTGTTCGCCTTCACCGATCTGCCCAAGTCAGGCGTGCAGATCGCGATCGCGCAACTGCGCGAGCGCGGCCTGCGGCTGTCGATGATATCGGGTGACAACCGGGGCGCGGCCGAGGCGATGGCGCGCCGCCTGGGGCTGAATCCCGACGCGGGCGAAGTGCTGGCCGAGGTCCTGCCGGGCGACAAGGCCGAGCGCATCGTCGCGCTCAAGCAGGGCGGTCACCGGGTGGCGATGGTCGGCGACGGCGTCAACGACGCGCCCGCGCTGGCCGCCGCCGATGTCGGGATCGCCATGGCCTCGGCGCGCGGCGGCTCCGACGTGGCGATGCACGCGGCCGGCATCACGCTGATGCGCGGCGATCCGCGCCTGGTCGCGGCGGCGCTCGACATCTCGCGCCAGACGGTCAGCAAGATCCATCAGAACCTGTTCTGGGCCTTTGCCTACAACGTGGCGGGTATCCCGCTGGCGGCGCTGGGCTATCTCGACCCGGTGTTCGCGGGCGCCGCGATGGCGCTGAGCTCGGTCAGCGTGGTCGGCAACGCGCTGCTGCTCAAGCGCTGGCAGCCAGCGGCCTGATCCACCGCGCATCGGCGGGGCGGGGCGCCCTGTCGAGGACCGCCGGTTGGCCGACGCGCGAGGCGCCGCCTCACGGCTGCCGGGCTTCGAGCACATAGCCCATGCCGCGCACGGTCTGGATCAGCTTGGGTTCGAAGCCGTCATCGACCTTGGCGCGCAGGCGCCGCATCGCGACCTCGATCACGTTGGTATCGGAGTCGAAGTTCATGTCCCAGACCTGGGAGGCGATCAGCGAGCGCGGCAGCACCTCGCCTTGGCGGCGCAGCAGCAGCTCAAGCAGGGCGAACTCCTTGGCGGTCAGCTCGATGCGCCTGCCGGCGCGGCTGACGCGCCGGCGCAGCAAGTCGAGCTCAAGGTCGGCCACCCGCATGACCGTGACCTCCAGGCCCGAGCGGCCACGGCGCACGATCGTGCGGACCCGGGCCAGCAGTTCGGCGAAGGAAAACGGCTTGACCAGGTAGTCGTCGGCGCCGAGCTCCAGGCCCCGGACACGGTCCTCGACCTGGTCACGGGCGCTCAGGAACAGCACTGGGACCTTGCGGCCCTGCTCCCGCAGGCGCTGGAGCAGCTGCCAGCCGTTCATGCCCGGCAGCATCACGTCGAGGATCAGCAGGTCGTGATCGCCTTCGAGCGCGAGGTGCAGTCCATCCGGTCCGGTGGTCGCCAGCTCGACGGCATAGCCCGCTTCACGCAGGCCCTGCCGCAGGTAGTCGCCCGTCTTGGGCTCGTCTTCGACGATCAGTATCTTCACGCTGGCTCTCCTGGACGGGATTCTCGCTGCTGCCAGGCCGGTGATGGGCAGATGACGGATTTGTAATCTGGCAGCCATCCGGCTGACGGTTTGAACACGCCACAATCGTCACCATCCGATCGATGTCAAAGGAGTAGTCCGTGCCTGTCCTTGCTTTCCTCCATGCGTCCAGACGCTGCCTGGCGCTGGGGCTGGTGGCCGGACCCGTGCTGGCCATGGCGCAAATCCCGCCTGCCGTACCTGTCGCGCCCACCGCGCCCGAGCCCGCCTGGCGCGCGGCCAACGCGGCGGTCGGCCAGTTCCCGCGCGGACATGCCGACCTGCTGAAGTGGGAACAGGAACAGGCCCGGGTCGCCGCCCCGGCCCCGGCCCCGGCCACGCCCGAGGCCAGGCCAGACTTGACGCTGGCGACGGCCGAGCAGGCCGTGCGTCAGGCCTGGCGCGCGCACCGGGAGCTGGCCCGTCCGCTGGCGCGCCTGGACGCGACCCAGGCGCAGCAGCTGGCCGACGGGCGCTGGCTTGAGCTCGACCCGAGCCTGAACTGGCGCATCGACGATTTCGGCGAACTGCTGGAAGCAGCCGTGCAGGCGCGCAAGGCCTGGACCGAGGCCGTGCTCGGCCGGGAGACCCTGACGCCGCTGCGCCAGGCGCTGGCGGCGGCCGAGGCGGCGCACGAGCTCGGGCAACGCATGGTCAGCGTCGGCAACTGGAGCCGGCTGCAACAGGCCCCGGTGCAGCTGGCCCGCACCCAGGCCCGGATGAACCTGCACCGGGCCCAGTACGCGGCGGCCGAGGCCCAGGCCCGGCTGCTCAAGACGCTGGGACTCAGCGGCCTGCATGACGCGGTCGGCCTGCCCGCGCAACTGCCCGCGCTGACGGACGATGGCATGAGCGAAGCCGAATTCCGGCGCCGCCTGGGCGCGATCCAGTCGGAGCTGCCACGCGGCAACCGGCCGCGCAACCAGGCCGACGCGGTGCTCGCCTTCGAGGCCTACCAGGCCAGCCTGGCGCTGGCCAGCGCCAGCCAGGACGAGCTGTTGCCACTGCGCCAATACATCAGCGAGGAAACCGTGCTGCACTACAACGGCATGCTCAAGAGCAGCTGGGATCTGCTGACCGAGGTGCAGAACCAGGCACAGGCCCGGACCGGCGCGCTGGCGGCCCGGCGCGATTTCGAGCTGGCCCGGATCGAGCTGCAATCGGTGCTGCTCGGCGGCGAATCCGCCGGCGCGTTCTCGCTCGGCGCAGGCGGCGGCGCAGCGCCCCAGCCGGCCGGCCATTGAAGGAATCTCCCCCATGAACCCGATTCATTCCAAAAGACAATTCCTCGCCGGCACGCTGGCAGGCGTCGCAGGGCTGAGCGTGGCCCGCTCCGCGCTGGCAGGCCTGCCCGAGCCCGTGCTCCAGAGCTCGGCCGCTACCGCGCCGCCGCTGGTCCCGAACACGGGCCGGCCCTACAACCCGGTCGTCACGCTCAACGGCTGGACCCTGCCCTGGCGCATGAAGGATGGCGTCAAGGAATTTCATCTGGTGGCCGAGCCGGTGCTGCGCGAGGTCGCGCCGGGCTTCAAGGTCAATATGTGGGGCTACAACGGCCAGAGCCCGGGGCCGACGATCGAGGTGGTCGAGGGCGACCGGGTGCGCCTCTTCGTCACCAACCAGCTGCCCGAGCACACCACGATCCACTGGCATGGCCAGCGCCTGCCCAACGGCATGGACGGCGTCGGCGGACTGACCCAGCGGCAGATTCCGGTCGGCAAGACCTATGTCTACGAGTTCGAGGCGCGCCGCCCCGGCACCTTCATGTACCACCCGCATGCCGACGAGATGGTGCAGATGGCTATGGGCATGATGGGCTTCTGGGTCACGCACCCGAAGGCCAGGCAGCCGCAGATCAGCGAGGTGGAGCGCGATTTCTGCTTCCTGCTCAACGCCTTCGATGTCGAGCCCGGCAGCCGCACGCCCAAGGTCAACACCATGACCGACTTCAACATCTGGTGCTGGAACAGCCGCGCCTTCCCGGCCATCGACAGCCTCAACGTGCGGCTGGGCGACCGGGTGCGGATCCGGGTCGGCAACCTGACCATGACGAATCACCCGATCCACCTGCACGGGCACGAGTTCACCGTCACCGGCACCGACGGCGGCCCGACCCCGCCGGCGAGCCGCTGGCCCGAGGTCACGACCGATGTCGCGGTCGGCCAGATGCGCCAGATCGAGTTCAGCGCCGACGAGCTCGGCGACTGGGCCTTCCACTGCCACAAGAGCCACCACACCATGGGCGCGATGGGCCACGCCGTGCCGACCATGGTGGGGGTTGATCACCGTGGCCTGGTCGGCAGGATCCAGCAACTGGTGCCCGACTACATGGTGATGGGCGAGCGCGGCATGGCCGACATGGGCGAGATGGAAATGCCACTGCCCGACAACACCGCGCCGATGATGACCGGAACCGGGCCCTACGGCCCGCTGGAGATGGGCGGCATGTTCAGCGTGCTCAAGGTGCGGGCTGACCAGAAGCCCGGCGACTACCAGGACCCGGGCTGGTTCAAGCATCCGGCGGGCACGGTGGCGCACGAGTATGCCGGCCCGTTGGCCGAGGCGGCCCGACCGCCAGCTGACTCCACGCCGCCGCCAGCGGGCAATGCCACCGTCCTGAAGGCGCGCAAGCCGAATCCGCATGCCGGGCATTGATCCCCTGCCTTTCCTTCATCCGATCCAGAACGACATGACTTCGATCAAATTCCGCTCCCTCCCCTCCCTCGGCCTGACGGCCCTGCTGGCCTTGATGGTCAGCGGCGGCAGCTGGGCGGCCGGCGCCCATGCCGGCGGCCACGGCCACCCGGACCATCACGCCAGCATGAAAACGCCTTACGGCCAGCCCGGTGACGCCGCCAAGGCCAGACGCACGGTCGAGGTCGAGATGAGCGACAACATGCGCTTCACGCCGTCCGAGATCAAGGCGCGCAAGGGCGAGACGATCCGCTTCGTGATCCGCAATTCCGGCCAGCTCAGGCATGAATTCAGCCTCGGCACCAGGCAGGAGCTAGAGGAGCACTACGAGCAGATGAAGAAGTTCCCGGACATGGTCCACGACGAGCCGAACAAGATCTCGCTCGAACCGGGCCAGCAAGGCGAGGTGATCTGGCAGTTCACCCACAGCGGCCAGGTCGACTTCGCCTGCCTGCATGTCGGCCATTACGAGGCCGGCATGAAGGGCCGGGTCAGCGTCGGTCGATAATCGATCCAGGAATCCAGTCCATGAAGACTCTCCACCATCAACGTCGCCTGCTGCTGGCAGGCACCACCGCCCTCGCGCTGGGCTGGGCCTGGCCCGCGCCGGGCTTCGCGCAGGCGCACAGCGCGTCGGCCGGCAGCGTCGAGGCCGACCCGGCGACCACCCTGAGCGAGGGCGAGATCCGCCGCCTGGACCCGGAGAGCGGCAAGCTCACGATCCGGCATGGCGAGATCAGGAACCTAGACATGCCGCCAATGACCATGGTGTTCACGGTCCGGGACAGGGCCCTGCTGTCCGGGCTGAAGGTCGGCGACCGGATCAAGTTCAGCGCGCTCAACGAGGGCGGCAGATACCTCGTCACCGACATCCAGCGCTGAAAGGCAGCCGGTCTGGCGGCGCTCAGCCGCGCAGGAACAGGCCGATCGTCAGCAGGATGCCGATGCAGACCACCAGCACGCGCAGCAGCTTTTCGTTGATGCGGTGCAGGGCCCAGGAGCCGGCCATGCCGCCGAGCACGGCGCCCGCGCCCAGCACCAGCGCCTCGCGCCAGTGCGCTTCGGGCGACAGCACGAACAGCGCCACCGCCGAGGCGTTGATGACGCCAGCCAGCAGGTTCTTGGTCGCGGCCGCGTTGCGCGCCGCCAGGCCGGCCATCGTGAGCGCGGCGAGCATCAGAAAGCCGATGCCGCC
>JBDLVJ010000231.1:0-5756 GCA_039804875.1 Pseudomonadota bacterium
TAGGGACCGGCGCTCATTCCGGCGCTGGCCGCGATGGCCTGATCGAAATAGCGCTCGGCCTGCTCGCGCGATCCGCCGGCGCGTGCCGCCTCGAAGTTGCCCATCAGGCTGGCGAGCGCGCCGTCGCCGAAGTTCGGCGCCACCCGCCAGGCCAGCCCGGCCAGACGCACCGCCAGCGGCAGGTCGGCCACCACCTCGGGCTCGTCCTTGGATAGCGCGATGTAGGCGCCCCAAGAGGCGGCTGCCCAGTAGGCGAGGCCGGCTTGCGGTTCGGTGAGGCGGGGCCAGCGCTTCGGATCGGGCTGGGCCAAGGCCTGCGCGAAACCGGGCTGTGCCTGCTCCAGCGCGGCCATGGCATGTCGGTGCGCGCGCAGGTAGAGCCGCCGGGCGCGCTGGTCGAGCTGGTGCGCCTTCCTGGCATCCCGCGCGGCCAGTTTTTCGGCCTCGAAGGCGACGAAGGCGTAGGCGTATTGCGTGAAGCCGGCCGCGACCGATTCGGCCAGCTTGAGCCGGCCCGGCGCTTCGCGCAGCAGCGATTCCGACAGCTTCAAATAGAAGGCGCTGGCCTCGCGCGCGAGCTCGAGGTCTTCCTCCGGCGCTTGGCCCTGGCTGGCGAGCGCATCGCCCACGCCATGGATGATGAGCTGGCGCGGCGAGCAGGCGGCCAGCGCGCAGCACAGCGTCAGCAAGGCCAGCGAGAGAAAACGGTTCAGGTAGCCGCAAGGCATGATCACGGAGCTCCCTGTGTGGCGGTCGACAAACGATCGGATGTCGCAGGGTTGGCCCTGGCGATCTCGAAACCGGAAATCTACCCGCAGTGCGTGAAAAAACCGTGACGCGCCAGCCGTCCCGTGTTTGCCCAGGTCAGGTCGCGGGTGGCACGGGCTTGACGACCTTGCCTGCGCCGGGACGCTGGGCATGGTAGATGCCTTGCGCGCCCGAGCACAGGTAGCTGGCCGCGCAGCCCAGCGCCGCCGGCATGCCCAGCGCGGCGCCGAACAGCTCGACCGCCATCAGCGTGCAGGCCAGTGGCGTGTTGGCCGCGCCCGCGAACACCGCGACCAGGCCGACCGCGGCCAGCAGGTCCAGCGGCAGTTGCAGCAGCGGCGCCAGCGCGTTGCCCAGCGTGGCACCGATGAAGAACAGCGGCGTGACCTCGCCGCCCTTGAAGCCCGAGCCGATCGAGGCGACCGTGAACGCGAGCTTACCGGCGAAGTCCCAGGCTGGCAGCGGCTGCTCGAAGGACTGTTCGATGACCGGCAGGCCCAGGCCCAGATAGCGCTCGGCGCCCAGGCTCCAGCCGAGGGCGGCGATCACGCAGCCGCCCAGCAGCGGGCGCAGCGGCGCCCAGGCGATGCGGTGCTTGAACTGCGCGGCCAGCGCACGGCTGGCGCCCGCGAACAACCGCGCCGTCAGGCCGAACAGCACGCCGGCCAGCAGCAGCGCGCCCAGTCGCGGCAGCGACAGCCCGCCGAACGGCGCGACCGCGTAATGCGCATGCGTGACGCCCCAGAACAGCGCGACGCGGTCGGCCAGCAGCGCCGCGACCAGGCAGGGCAGCAGCACGGCGTGATGCAGGCGTCCGACCGCGAGTACCTCGAGCGCGAACACCGCGCCGGCCAGCGGGGTGCCGAACACCGAGCCGAAGCCGGCCGCGATGCCGCACATCAGCAGCACGGGACGTTCCTCGCGCGCCAGCTTGAAGGCGCGCGCGAGCTGGTCGGCCAGCGCGCCGCCCATCTGCACCGCCGTGCCTTCGCGTCCGACCGAGGCGCCGAACAGGTGCGAGATGACGGTCGCCAGCAGCACCAGCGGGGCCATGCGCAGTGGTAGCGCCTGGCGCGGCTGGTGGATTTCGTCGATCAGCAGGTTGTTGCCGCCGTCCGCCCGCCCCCCGAGCCTGAGATAGGCCCAGCCGACCGCGAAGCCCGCCAGTGGCAGGCCCGCCAGCAGCCAGGGCCTGGCCGCGCGGGCGGCGGTGGCCCAGTCGAGCGCGTGCAGGAACAGCGCCGAGGCACTGCCCGCGAGCAGCGCGACAGCGGCGGCCAGCAGCAGTCCGCGTCCGAGCGCGGTCAGGCTGGCGATTCGGTCGATGCGGGAACGGGCGGAATCGGATGTCATGGGCAGGCGCCATCTTATCGGCAGCGCCCCTGCATCGATTTCGCCTGTCCCGGCAAAACGGCTCACCGCCATGCCGCCGGCCGGCCTAGAATGGGCCGAGCAGTGTTCAGGGAGGAGGCCATGCTGATTGCCGCTGTCACAGCGAGGGCGTGCCGACTCCGGTCGGTCTGGTGCTCATGGTTCGCCGGGCTGGCGCTCGCGTCGGTCGGCCTGGGCCTGACTCCGTCAGCCTGGGCGCAGGATGCCGCCGCCCTGCGCGCTCGCCAGAGCGAGCTCCGCGCCGCCCTGGCGGACAACGCCTTCGGCCGTCCGCTGGTGCTCGAATCGGTGCAGCAGGGCGACCGCCTCAGCGGCGAGATCCATGCCGTCATCGCGCAGCCGTTCGCGGTCGCGGCGGCGGCGCTGCAATCGCATCAGGCCTGGTGCGACATCCTGATGCTGCATCTCAATGTCAAGCAGTGTCTGGCGCTGGGGACGGGTGCGGACCGGCGCCTGCAGATCGCGATCGGACGCAAGCATGACCAGCCGGCGGCAGAGGCCTTCGCGCTTGGTCTGGGTTATCGCATCCTGGCCAGCCAGCCCGACTACCTGGCGCTGCGGCTCGAGGCCGCCGATGGCCCCTTGGGCACGCGTGACTTCCTGATCGCGCTGGAGCTGACGCCGTTGGCCTCGGGTGGCAGCTTCCTGCATCTGAGTTATTCCTATCGCTACGGGCTGGCGGCCAGGCTGGCGCTGCAAGGCTATCTGGCGACGCTGGGCCGCGACAAGGTGGGTTTCAGCGTCGTCGGTCGCGCCGCCGACGGCAGCCCGATTCACATCGAAGGCCTGCGTGGCACGGTCGAGCGCAACACCCTGCGCTACTACCTGGCGGTCGAGGCCTATCTGGGCGCGCTGGCTGTGCCGGCGGCACAGCGGCCCGAGCGCCGCCTGCAAGCCTGGTTCGACGCGACCGAGCGCCATGCGCGCCAGTTGCACGAGCTCGAGCGCGAGGACTATCTGACCATGAAGCGGAGCGAGCTCGCGCGTCTGGCCGCTGGTGGCGCGCCGGCGAACTGAGGCGGACCTGTCTGCCGAGAATGGCCCGGCCGGCGCGGGTCCATGCCTTGGTGTGTTCGACCGGGGATTCGTGCTGGCGTTACGATGCGGTGCCGCAATATCTTGTTCATCGATGCCAATCCCCACCTCTCCTGATCCGATGACGGTGCCGATCCGCAAGACTCGTCGCGCGGGTCATGCCGGACGGACGCTGGCCGGACTCGCGTTCGCGCTGGCATTGGCATCTGGCGGAGCGATGGCCCAGCCGGCGCTGGCCGCCCGGGGCGATGCCGCTGCCTCCGTTCTGTCCCCGTTCGCGCTGCCGCAGCTGTGGTCGCAAGCGCCGGCGCTCGATCCCGGCCTGTCCAGTCCCGAGCCAGCTCCGACCGCGCTCGCGCTCTGGTGGCGCGGCTTCGGCGACCGTGAACTGGTGACGCGGATCGAGCAGGCGTTGCAGACGAGCACCAGCGTGCGCGGCGCGCTGGCCGCGGTCGAGCAGGCGCGCGCGCTGCGCGAGGTGGCGCGGGCCGGCCGCTGGCCCGAAGTCGGCGCCAGCGCCTCGGTCCAGCGCAGCCGCTCGGGTAACGCCGCGGTCGGCAACAGCTGGCGCGCCGGTCTCGACGCGGCCTGGGACCCCGACCTGGCCGGTCGCCAGCGCGCGGTTATCCAGGCTGGCGAGGCCGAGTTGCAGGCGGCGCGCTTCGCTCTGGAGCAGGCCAGGGTGGACCTGGCGGCCGAGGTCGCGCTGAGCTACATCGAACTGCGCGGCCTGCAGGCGCGGCTCGCGATCGCGCGCGCGAACCTGGCGGCCCAGCAAGACACCTTGCAGATCACCGACTGGCGGGTGCAGGCCGGTCTGGCCTCCTCGCTCGACCTGGAGCAGGCACGCGCCGCGACCGAGCAGACCCGGGCCCAGATCCCGGCGCTGCGCGCCAGCCTGAGCAAGACCGCGCATGCGCTGGCGCTGCTCGGCGGCCAGGCACCGGCGGCCAGCCAGCCGCTGCTCGAGACGCCCCAGCCAGTGCCGCTGGCGCCAGCGGCACTGGTCCTGTCGTTTCCGGCCGAGACGCTGCGCCAGCGTGCCGACCTGCGCGCGGCCGAGCAGCGCGTGCTGGCGGCGCTGGCGCGGGTCGAGCAGGCCGACGCGGCGCGCTGGCCCAGCTTCCAGCTCGCCGGCTCGCTCGGACTGGCCGCGGTCCGACCGACCGACCTGTTCGAGCTGACCTCGCTGACGCGCGCCCTGCTGGCGGCCTTGAGTGCCTCGCTGTTCGATGGCGGCGCGGCACGGGCCCAGGTGCGGGCCCAGCAGGCCGCGCTCGAGCAGTCGCGCATCGGCTACGAGGCCGCCTTGCTCGGCGCGCTGCAGCAGGTCGAGGACGCGCTGGCCGCCCTGACGGGCGACCGCGAGCGGCTGGCCCGTCTGCAGGCCGCCGCCGAGGCGGCGGCCAACGCCGAGCTGCTGGCGCGCCAGCGCTACGCCAGCGGCCTGATCGATTTCCGCACCGTGCTCGACACCCAGCGCACCCTGCTGTCCGCGCAGAGCGAGCTCGAGACCACCCGCGCCGCGCTCAGCGCCGACCATGTGCGCCTGTATCTGGCGCTCGGTGGCGGCTGGACGCCCGATGCCGCTCCCCATCCCTGATTCCCATGAAGACACCTGACGCCTCCGTCCCGCCCACCGACCCCGTCGCGCAGTTGCTGGGCGCCGACCGCCCGCCGCGCGGCTGGCGCCGCCCGTTCTGGTGGGCCTTGGCGCTGCTGCTGCTCGCGCTGGCGGCCGGCCTCTATTACTGGTCGGGCCGCCAGGCGCAGCAGGCTCAACCGGCCTATGTGACCGAGCCGGTCGGGCGCGGCGACATCACGCTGACGGTCTCGGCCAACGGCACGGTGCAGCCGACGCGCTCGGTCAACATCGGCAGCGAATTGTCGGGCACCGTGCGGCGGGTCTCGGTCGATGTCAACGACAAGGTGAAACAAGGCCAGCTGCTGGTCGAACTCGACACTGCCAAGCTGTTCGATCAGGTCAGCCGCTCGCGCGCCGCGCTGGCGGCGGCCCAGGCCCAGCTCGCGCTGGCCACCGCCACGCTCAAGGAATCGCAGGCCAGCCTGGTCCGGCTGGAGGAGGTCGCGCGCCTGTCGGGTGGCAAGGTACCGTCGGCGGCCGAGCTCGACGCCGGCCGCGCCGCGTTGGAGCGTGCTCGCGCCAGCGAGGACAGCGCGCGCGCCGGCATCGCGCAGGCCCGCGCCACCCTGTCGACCGACGAAACCAATCTCTCGAAGGCCTCGATCCGCTCGCCGATCGACGGCATCGTGCTCGAGCGCAAGGTCGAACCCGGCAACGCGGTGGCGGCCTCGCTGCAGGCGGTCACGCTGATGACGATCGCCGAGGACCTGCGCCGCATGCGGGTCGAGGTCAGCGTGGACGAGGCCGATGTCGGCGCGGTCCAGGTCGGCCAGAAGGCGCGCTTCAGCGTCGGCGCCTACCCCGCGCGGCAATATCCAGCCGAGGTCACCCGGGTGGCCTTCGGCCCGACCAAGACCGACAACGTCGTGACCTACACCACCTACCTCGAGGTCGACAACCAGGACCTGAGCCTGCG
>JBDLVJ010000232.1:0-4155 GCA_039804875.1 Pseudomonadota bacterium
CTGCCGGCTGTTCCGCTGCCGGCGGGCCTGCGGGCCGAGCTGCGCCCCTACCAGCAACAGGGCCTGGACTGGCTGCAGTTCCTGGGCGCGCATGGTCTGGCGGGTCTTCTGGCCGATGACATGGGTCTGGGCAAGACCTGGCAGACCCTGGCGCATGTCCAGGCCGAGAAGGAGGCCGGCCGCCTGACGACTCCAGCCCTGGTGATCGCGCCCGTGACCCTGCTGGGCAACTGGCAGCGCGAGGCGGCGCGTTTCTGCCCTGACCTGCGTACCCTGGCCATGCACGGCGGGGGCCGCCATGAAGCGGCAGCGGCCATGGTGGATCACGATCTGGTGCTCGTCCCCTATTCGCTGCTGCAGCGCGACCGCGAGCGCTGGCTGTCGCTGACCTGGCACCTGGTGGTGCTGGACGAGGCGCAGAACATCAAGAACGCCAGCACGCAGGCGGCCCAAGTCGTGTTCGACCTCAAGGCCAGGCAGCGGCTCTGCCTCTCGGGCACACCGATGGAGAATCACCTGGGCGAGCTCTGGAGCCTGTTCCACTTCCTGATGCCGGGTTTCCTCGGCAGCCGCGAGGGTTTTCGCAAGCGTTTCCGGGTGCCGATCGAGAAGCAGGGTGACGTGCGGCGCCAGACCGAGCTGCGCGCCCGCCTCACGCCCTTCATGCTCCGACGCACCAAGGACCTGGTGGCCCATGAATTGCCGCCCAAGGTCGAGACCCTGATGCGGGTCGAGCTGTCGGGCCAGCAGGCCGACCTCTACGAGACCGTGCGCCTGGGCATGGAGCAGGCGGTGCGCGAGGCGCTGTCGAGCCGGGGCCTGGCCAAGTCGCAGATCACCATACTGGACGCCCTGCTCAAGCTGCGCCAGGCTTGCTGTGATCCGCGCCTGCTCAAGCTGGACGCGGCGGCCAAGGTCAAGGGGTCGGCCAAGCTCGAGCAGCTCATGGAGCTGCTGACCGAGATGCTGGCCGAGGGCCGGCGGGTGCTGCTGTTCTCCCAGTTCACCAGCATGCTGACGCTGATCGAGGCCGAGCTCAGGCAGCGCGGCCTGGCCTGGGTCAAGCTGACCGGGCAGAGTCGCCACCGCGACGCGCTCATCGAGCAGTTCACCAGCGGGCAGGTGCCGCTGTTCCTGATCAGCCTGAAGACGGGTGGCGTCGGTCTGAACCTGACGCAGGCCGATACCGTGATCCATTACGACCCATGGTGGAATCCCGCGGTCGAGCACCAGGCGACCGACCGGGCCCACCGCATCGGCCAGACCCGGAGTGTCTGGGTGGTCAAGCTCGTCGCGCAGGGCACGATCGAGGAACGCATGCTCGAGATGCAGGCGCGCAAGGCGGCGCTGGCCCAGAGCATCTATCAGGGATCGGCCGCGCGGCGGCAGCCCATGTTCAGCGAGGACGATCTGAACGAACTGCTCAAGCCCCTGGCTTGAGCGCCCGCCCAGTTTTTTCTGACTGGCCGCAGCCCGCCTGTTGGGACATGGCTGTTGGCTTCGAGTCGTGTTGTTGCCATCGTTCAATTTGCAAAAAAACTTCTGAAATGTAATTCCGTATGAGTAGAGAATATAAATTGAAAAATCAATGGAGTTGGCATCGGCTCGGGCTGGGCGCCAAGATGGCTGGCAGCAATTTCCTGTTGGTGGCCGCCGTGCTGCTGGTGTTGATTGCCCTCATCAGCGTGGTCGTGTCGCGTGAAATGGAAAAACAGGCCGAGGAAGAACTGGTCGGCCGGACCAGGATGCTGACGGAATTCGTGGCGGCCAGCGACGCCGACTTGCGCCGCCGCGTCACCGCCCTGGCACAAGCTTTCGAGGGCGACCTGAAGGGGCGTCTGGAGCTGGATGCCGCCACCGTGCAGATCCAGGAAGTCGCGACGCCGGTGCTCAAGCTCAATGGCAGCCGGCTTAATCTGGATTTCCAGGCGGTGGACCGTTTCACGTCGATCACGGGTGCCGTGGCCACCATTTTCGTCAAGAGCGGCGACGACTTCGTGCGCATCAGCACCTCGTTGAAAAATGAACAAGACGAGCGGGATGTCGGCACCTTGCTGGACCGGACCGACCCGGCCTATGTCCAGGCCCAGGCTGGAGCCGGGGGTCACGTTGAACAGGTGAGCTTGCTCGGCCGGCGCTATATCGCCCAGTACGATCCGATTCATGACCAAAAAGGTCAGGTGATCGGTCTGATCATGGTCGGCATCGATTTCTCGGAAATCTTCAGCAGCCTCAAGGAGTCGATCAAGAAACTCAAGACCGGCACCTCGGGCTATTATTATGTGCTCGACGCGCAACCGGGACATAACTACGGTACTTTATTGGTGCATCCGGCGCAGGAAGGCAAGAATATCCTCGACTCCAAGGATGCCGACGGGCGCCTGTTCGTCAAGGACATGCTGGAGCAGAAAAACGGCATCGTGCGTTATGCCTGGATGAATCCGACATTGGGCGAAACCCGCGCGCGTGAAAAAATGGCGGCCTATGCCTTCTACCCGAACTGGAATTGGGTCGTCGCTGGCGGCACTTATGTCGATGAATACACGGCCAATACCCGGCGCTTGCTCGGCTATGTCGTCTGGCTGGGCCTGGCGGCGGTGCTGCTGCTGTCGGGCATTGGCTTCGTCCTGATGCAACGGCTGGTGATCCGGCCGCTGGCCGAAGTCGGCGCGGTGGCCGATACCCTGGCCAAAGGGAATTTGACGGCGCGCCTGGTCACGGTCCGCCAGGATGAAATCGGCACCCTGATGCGGGCGATCAACCACATGAGCCATGGCTTGAGCCAGGTGGTGCAAACGGTGCGCGACAAGGCCGAGAGCGTGGCGAGCGCCTCCGCTCAGATCGCCCAGGGCAATCTGGACCTGAGCCAGCGCACCGAGCGCCAGGCCAGCGCGCTGGAGCAGACCGCCGCCTCGATGGAGGAACTCGGCTCGACCGTGCTGCGCAATACCGACAGCGCGCATGACGCCAATCAGCTGGCCTTGAGTGCCCGTGACGTGGTGACCCGGGGCGGTGAGATGGTGGCCCAGGTGGTCGATACCATGAAGGGCATCAACGCCGGCAGCCAGCGCATCGCCGACATCATCGGCGTGATCGACGACATTGCCTTCCAGACCAATATCCTGGCCTTGAATGCTGCCGTGGAGGCGGCGCGCGCCGGCGAGAACGGTCGCGGCTTCGCGGTGGTGGCGACCGAGGTGCGTTCGCTCGCCGGCCGTTCGGCCGAGGCGGCCAAGGAGATCAAGGACCTGATCACGAGCAGCGTGGAGCGGGTCGAGCAGGGGGATGCCCTGGTGGACCGCGCCGGCCACACCATGCAGGAGGCCGTGAGCAGCATCCAGCGCGTGACCACGCTCATGGCTGAAATCAGCGCCGCCAGCCTGGAGCAGAGCACCGGCGTGGCCCAGGCGGGCGAGGCGATTTCCCACATGGATCAGGCAACCCAGCAAAACGCTTCCCTGGTGGAGGAGATGGCGGCCGCCGCGGCCAGCTTGCGCAGCCAATCGAATGAACTGGTGCACGCGGTGGCGGTGTTCCGCCTGGAGTCGGATCGGGCCCTGGCCTGCTAGGCCAGCTCGACCCGGTTGCGTCCCTTGGCCTTGGCACGGTACATGGCCTGGTCCACCCGCTGCAGGGCGGTTTCCTGTGATTCATCCCGGGCGATCAGCGTCACGCCGATGCTCACCGTCAGGGCGATCGGGCCTTGAGCGCCGGCGACCGGTTGTGACTCGATCAGCGCGCGCAGCCGCTCGGCGACGCCGGCCGCCGCCTCGAGTCCGGTGTTGGGCAGGAAGATGACGAATTCCTCCCCGCCGACGCGGCCGATGACATCCTCGCTGCGCAGGTGGTCGCTGACGAGCCGGACGAAGTGGCGCAAGGTCTGGTCCCCGCTGCCGTGGCCCCAGGTATCGTTGATGCGCTTGAAGTGATCCAGGTCCATCATCAGCAGCGACAGGGGCGACTGCATGCGCTGCATCAGGTTGACGGACTTGTCGAGCAGGATCAGGAACGAGCGGCGGTTGTAGATGCTGGTCAGCGGGTCGCGCTCGGCGAAATGCCGCAGCTCGGCCGTGATGTGGGCGTTGGCCAGCATCAGCACTCCGAAGGCGCGCATGACCAGCACGACGATGGATTCGACCAGCACGAATTGCGTGA
>JBDLVJ010000233.1:0-4191 GCA_039804875.1 Pseudomonadota bacterium
ACTGCTGGGCATCTGAAAAGGCAAGATCCCTGCCCGACCCAGCGGGTAAGGCAGGGATCTCAGAGGCCTTGTCAGCGGTACAGTCCAGACGCGCCAGGATCAGGCGCCTGCTTTCACGACCGCGGTTTGCAGGCGACCATGCCTGGCCTTGACGCGGGTGGTGGCGACAGTGATCAGGCCGATGGCGCCCAGGTAGAACAGCACCTGCAGCCCTGTCGGCGTCGCATCATAGCCAGCCAGCGCATGAAACAGGATGCCCAGCGAGTCATCGTTGGACAACAAGGCGGAGGTATCCCAGATGGCGTCGGACCAGCCCTCGACCAGCCCGGCCTGGCTCAGTGATCTGGCCAACTGGCTGGCCAGACTGCCAGCCAGCATCCAGATCAGCACGTTGGTCACCGAGAACAGATGCTGCGGCCTGATGCGCGCGAGGCCGAGATAGAGCATTGCCCCCACCACGGCTCCGGCACCCAGCCCCACGGCGGCTGACAGCACCATGCCGCTGCTGTCGTGGCTGCCGGACATGAACCCGGCCACGAACAGCACGGTCTCCGCGCCTTCGCGGAGCACGGAGAGCGCCACCGCCACGGCAATCGCCCAGAGGGAAGCATCACCCTGCACGGCAGACGAGCCGAGACGCCGGGCGTCCATGGCCATCTCACGCCCGTGGATCGACATCCAGACGCAATGCCAAGTCAGCATCGCCAGCGCGATCGAAATGATTCCCACGTTCAGAAGGTCGGCACCCACGCCATCGGCCCAGGTGCTGATCCGTTCCATGCAGGCGGCCATCGCCAGAGAGCCGGCCAGGCCAGCCATCACTCCGCCCGCCAGCCAAAGCCCGCGCCGTTCAAGGCCTCGAGTGGCGGCGGCCAGGATGCCGACAAACAACGCCGCTTCCAGCGTCTCCCGAAAGACGATCAATCCGGTCGAAAACATGGCGACCCCTGTGTCTGAAATTTCACTCCGCCACGACGACGCCACGGGCCGTGGCCTCGTGGAACTCGCCGAAGAACTCGTAACGCCCTGGCTTCAGAGGGCCGATGAGGATCGCGGCCTTGGCGCCAGCCGGGATGACCTTCTCGCGCTTGAGCGACTTGCTTTCGAATTCCTCGGCGGATTTGTCCTGGTTGTGCACCGACAGGCGTACCCGCTGATTGGCGGGCACCTTGATCTCGCTGGGCTCGAAGCGGTGGTCCTTGATGGTCAGGGCCACATCCAGATCCGCTGCAATGCCACTCATGGACAGTGTCGCGGCAGACAGACCGACGGCGACCGCGATCAGGGTGGAGGGCTTGATTCCGATGTTCATCTGACGTTCACTCGCATGAAATGATTAAGAATGATTCGCATTGTAGGTTCAAGTCGGAAATTGGCCAAGTGGCGGCACGCATGGGCCTGTCTGAAGGGGCAGGTCCAACTGCAGGGATGCTGGCTTTCCGGTCAGTTGACCCGATTTTGCTGCGGTTGCCGGTTGGGTTGGCATGAGCAGCGCTCTGCCGTGCGGGCTTCATCGGGGCTGGAAGGCGATGAGGCCCATGCCGACCAGAGCCACGGCGACTCCCGCTACGTCCCAACTGGAGGGACGTATGCCATCCACGCCCCACAGCCATCCCAGCGCCACCGCCACGTAAACTCCCCCATAGGCGGCATAGACCCGCCCGGACGGCGCGGCCTGCAAGGTGAGCAGCCATGCAAATGTGGCAAGGCTAAAGGCAGCGGCTGGTAACAGCACCCAACCTGAGCCCTGACCGCGCAGCCACAGCAGCGGCAAGTAGCAACCGACGATCTCCGCGATGGCGGTGGCGATGTAGAGCAGCAGTGTTTTCATGGCGGCAATGGAAGTTCAATTTCTCATGAGTTTCAACAGGATCAGGATGCCTTCGGCAATCACGCATGGCTCCGAGCGATAGCTTGAGAAGGCATCTCCGGTCTTCGGTGTCAAATACATGTCTGCCCGCCGAGTGGTCCATCGTGCCGGAAGTCGGCACAGGCCGCCACGGTATCGCACAATCAGCTCGTCTCCATAGTCCCGCCTTGGCGCGTCAGCGACCGGCCCCCACCCATGCTCGACCCCCGGAATGCCCCGCTGATCGCCCTCGACCGACCGCTGCCCGCCTTGCCGGCCCAGCGCCTGCGCGGCCCCGCGCTGCGCCAGCGCTTCGCCACCTCCCGCGCCTGGCAGCCCGAGTGGGTGCGCGACCCCCATCTGCTCGAAGACCAGTTGCTGCGCCATGCCGCCGTCCTGTTGCCGATCGTGCTGCGCGACCAGCCTACCGTGCTGCTGACGCGGCGCACCGATCACCTGTCGAGTCACCGGGGGCAGATCGCCTTTCCGGGCGGCAAGGTCGACCCGACCGATGCCGATGCGGTCGCCGCCGCGCTGCGCGAGGCCGAGGAGGAGGTCGGCCTCGCCTCTTACCAAGTCGAGGTGCTGGGCCTGCTGCCCGACTGCCTGACCGGCAGCGCCTTCCGGATCACGCCGGTGGTCGCGCTGGTGCGGCCCGATTACGAGCCCCGGCCCAATCCGCATGAAGTGGCCGACCTGTTCGAGGTGCCGCTGGCCTTCCTGATGGACCCGGCTCACCACCGTCGCCAGGGGCTCGACTGGGAGGGCCGGCGCCACGAGTGGTTCGCTATGCCCTACCAGCAGCAAGGAGTGGAGCGCTACATCTGGGGCGCGACGGCCGGGATGTTGCGCAACCTCTACCATTTCCTGGCCGCCTGAGGCCGGCACCGCCGTCGGGTCCGCGCGCCGCTATCATCAGGGCATGAGTTTCTTCGCCATCTTCCTTGCTCTCCTGCTCGAGCAGGCCCGGCCGCTGGGCCGGGACAATACCGCGCACCGCATGGCAACGGCCTGGCGGCGCTGGGTCAGGCGCAGCCTCGATGCGGGCCAGTTGCCGCATGGGTGGATGGCCTGGAGCGCGGCGGCGCTGGTGCCGGCCCTGCTCGCGGCGCTGGTGCACTGGCTGCTGCTGCCCTTCAGCGACCTGCTGGTGTTTGCCTGGACGGTCGGCGTGCTCTATCTGACGTTGGGGTTTCGCCAGTTCAGTCATTACTTCACCTCGATCCGCCAGGCGCTCGAGACCAACGACGAGGCCGCCGCCCGCGCCGAACTGGCCGAATGGCAGCAGGTCGAGGTCGGGGAGCTGCCGCGCCAGGAGCTGCTGCGCCATGTGATCGAGCATTCGGCGCTGGCGGCGCATCACCATGTCTTCGGCGTTCTGTTCGCCTACTCGGTGCTGGCGGCGCTCGGCTTTGGGCCGGCCGGCGCGGTGCTCTACCGCATGGCCGAGTCGCTGGCGCGGCGCTGGCAGCCGCGCCTGCAGGATGCGCCCAGCAGCGCGGTGCAGCGGGCAGCGGCCCAGGGCTGGCGCTGGATCGATCATGTGCCGGCGCGCGCGACCGCGCTGGCCTTCGCCGTGGTCGGCAATTTCGAGGAGGCGATCGCCGCTTGGCGCTCGGACGCCGCCCGCGCCGCCCAGACCAATGACGGCATCGTGCTGGCCGCCACCGCCGGCGCCATCAATGTCCGGCTCGGCGGCCTGGGCCTGGGCGCGCAAGACTCAGGCGCCTCCGAGCTCTCCAGTGTCTGGAGCGAAGGCCGTGAACCGCAGAACGCCCATCTGACCAGCTTGGTCGGGCTGGTCTGGCGCTCGGTGGTGCTGTGGCTGCTGCTGCTGGCGCTGATGACGCTGGCGCGCAGTGTCGGCTGAGCGGTCGCGTGCTCAGTAGCGCGGCTGCGACAGCTCGGCGAACAGTTCGCCGTAGAGGCGGTAGCGGTTTTCGCTGATGCCGCCTTCCATGCCGACCGCGTCGCGCACCGCGCAGCCCGGCTCGTGCAGGTGGCTGCAGTTGTAGAAGCGGCAGTGGCCGAGTCGGACCGCGAAGTCGGGCATCAGCTGCGCCAGCCGGGCCGGCGCGATGTGGTGCAGGCCGAATTCCTGGAAGCCGGGCGAATCGATCAGCGCGGTAGTCTTGGGGCCCTCGACGCCATCGACCCAGTACCAGGTCGTGCTGGTGGTGGTGTGCTTGCCGCTGTTGAGCGCGCGCGAGATCTCGTTGGTCTGGGCACGAGCCGCCGGCACCAGTCGGTTGATCAGCGTGCTCTTGCCGGCGCCCGAGGGGCCTAGCACCAGCGTGGTCTTGCCCTGCAGCTGGCGCTCGAGGGCTTCCACCCCGGCTTGC
>JBDLVJ010000234.1:0-5235 GCA_039804875.1 Pseudomonadota bacterium
CCCGAGCACCGGCTATGTCGGGGGATTTTCCGCGGCCGAGGTGACGGCGCTACACGACCACATGGCCAGCGACTATGCGACCTGGGCCAACGGGTTTTCACGCCTGGCCATGAGAAACCCCGAGCAGCCCGAGCTCGCCGACAGTTTCGCCAGCAGCCTCAAGGCCCTGCGGCCGGACCTGGCCACCGCCATCCTGACCACCGCCTTCCGCTCGGATTGCCGCGCCGAAGCCCTGCAATATGGTCGGCTGGGATTGCCGACCCTGCTGCTGCAAACCATGAATGACGTGGCCGTCCCGGCGGCGGCGGCCGAATGGCTGGCCCAGGCCACTGGCGGGAAGTTGCACATGCTCGCCATCGAAGGCCACTTTCCCCATATCGTGGCGCCCGAGATCGTCAGCCAGCAGATCCTGGACTTCGTTGACCGGTATGCGACCTGATCCCCATTTTCCTGCCCGGGTGCGACGACTGCTCAACGCCGATGCGGTCTGCTTCTGGCGTCTGGGCGCCGACGGTTCGGCGCTGCCCGGCGCCTGCGATCCGCCCGCCCTGCTCCAGGAGGCCTTCGTCCGCCCGCCACTGGAGGCGAACGCGGTCGCGACCGGGGCGGGAAAACTCGCACGACGCCTGCTGCCACTGGCGCTGCGCGCGCAGCTGGAGGGGTCCGGCGCCGATGGCTTCGTTCTCAGCGCCATGGGGCAGGCGCGCGACTGCGGATTCTTCGCCATCTGGCGGCATCATGTCGGCGCGCCGGCGGATATCGAACCGCTGGCCACGTTCGTTTGCGAGCAGTGGGCGCACACGGCCCGCCACCAGGCGGTGCTCGAGGAGCACGACGAGGCCACGGCACAACTGCATGGCCTGATCAGCGCCCTGCCGCACAGTGTCGTGATCGTCCCCAACCAGAGCCAGCAAGGCCTGATCAACCCGGCGGCGGCGGCCTTGCTGGGGATCGCGGCGGGTTGGGTGGACCGCTCCGCCCTCGCCGACGCGCTGAACCAGCTGTTGAACCAGGCGGACAACGCGGCCGAGATCCGTTCCCGCATCGAGCCCTTGCTGCGCGGGCATGCCGGCGTCTTGAGCGGATGCCTGCTCAAGTTTTCCGCCAGGTCGCTGACCCTGAAACTGACACTGGCGCCCATCGACGAGTATCGCGCCGAGGGCTGGGTCTGGCTGATCGAGGATGCCACCACGGAGATTCGCAGCAAGGAGCGCCTGGAATCGGCCGCCGCCGCCGGCATCATCGGGGTCTGGGACTGGGATGTCGTCAACAACAGGCTGGAATGGGACCAGGTGATGTACCGGCTGTACGGGGTGCGCGAGGAGGACTTCACCGGGGCCTATGAAGCCTGGGCCAGCGCCCTGCACCCGGAGGACAAGGCCCATACCGAGGGCGAGGCCCAGGCCGCCCTGCGCGGCGAGCGCGAGTATGCCCCCGAGTTTCGAGTGATCTGGCCCGACGGGACGATCCATCACCTCAAGTGCGTGGCCCTCACCACCTTTGACGGCGACGGCAGGCCGCTGCGGATGATAGGCGTCAACTACGACCTGACCGAGCAGAAGGCGGTCGAGCAAGCGCTGGTGCGGGAGCGCAACAAGGCCGACCAGGCCAATCAGGCCAAGTCGGACTTCCTGGCCAAGATGAGTCACGAGCTGCGCACGCCGATGAACGGCATCCGCGGCTACCTGCAACTCGCCCGCGATGAGTCCTCGCTGGCCCGCGTGCACTATTACCTGGATGCCGCGCTCAAGTCCTCTCAGCTCATGAGCGCGCTGCTCAATGACGTGCTGGACTTCTCCAAGATCGAGGCGGGCAAGCTCGAGCTCGAGAGGCGTGGCTTCAACCTGCGAGACATGCTCGACACGGTGTGCAATCTGCACCAGGCGGCCATCAACGCCAGGAGCGCCGACGTGATACTGCGCCAGGAGCTGGCCGATGGACTGCCGCGGCATGTGCTGGGCGACGAACTGCGGCTCAGCCAGGTCATCCACAACTTGCTGAGCAACGCCGTGAAGTTCACCCATGCGGGCGAGATCGTGCTGCGGGTGGATCGCGCCAGCGCGCAAGCGCCGACCGATGCCCTGCGCTTCGAGGTCAGCGACAGCGGGATCGGCATGAACCAGGAGCAGATCGGCCGGCTGTTCAATGCGTTCGAGCAAAGCGACAACAGCACCAGCCGGCGCTATGGCGGCAGCGGGCTGGGACTGGTCATCTCGCAGCAACTGGTGCGCCTGATGGGCGGTGATCCGATGGAGGTGCGATCCATCCCGGGCCAGGGCAGCTGCATGGCCTTCACGCTGGCGCTGGCGCCAGCCCAGGACCAGGACGAGATGACGCAGCCCATGCGCCCGCCAGCGTCGCCGGCGTCGCTGGAGGGCATGTCGGTGCTGCTGGTCGAGGACAACCCGACCAACATCGAGATCGCGGCCTCGATGCTCGAGGCCAGGGGCGCCGAGGTGGCGATCGCGACCTCGGGACAGGGGGCGCTGGATGTGTTGCGGGAGCTGGGGCCGCTCTACGACCTGGTGCTGATGGACGTGCAGATGCCGGGCATGGATGGGCTGGAGGCGACCCGGCACATCCGGGCCAATCCGGAGTGGCATGACTTGCCGGTGGTGGCGATGACGGCCAATGCGCGGGAAGAGGACAGGCGCGCCTGCGAGCAAGCGGGCATGGTGGGCTTCATCTCCAAGCCCATCGAGCGGGACGAACTGCTGCGGGTGGTGGTGCTGCATCGGCGTGCCGGTTGACTGGAACCGGGTTTTCCTGGCTCCGCGCGACGTGCCTTTCAAGGAATTTGCATTCCGGACACAACCGCGGTGGTCGGACTTGTTGTAATCGTGGCTGGCACCCAAGACACCGCACCATGAAGGCTTCCTCCCATTCCGGCACCCGCCCAGATCGTCCGCTCGACGACCAGGCACTGCATGCGCTGCAGCGGCGCCTGAGCGTATCACCGCGTCAGCTGGCCTGGCTGCGCGCGCGCTTCCTGCTGCTGCGCCTGTCGCGGGCCGCGGGGGGACTGGTCAAGCGGCTGATCGACATGTGGGTGGCGGGCTCGGCGCTGTTGCTGCTGCTGCCCTTGCTGCTGCTGGTTGCCCTGCTCATCAAGCTGACCGATGGCGGCCCGGTGCTGTTCTGGCAGGTCCGGATCGGCAAATGGGGCAAGCCATTCCACTTCCCCAAGCTGCGCTCGATGGTGGTGAACGCGGAGGCCGTGCGCGCCAAGCTGCTGGCCGAGAACCAGCATGGCGACCAGGGCATCACGTTCAAGCTCAAGCGCGATCCCCGCATCACCTGGATCGGCAGCCTGATCCGCAAGACCAGCATCGACGAGCTGCCGCAGCTGTGGTGCGTGATCAGGGGCGAGATGTCGCTGGTGGGGCCGCGCCCTGCCTTGGTGAGCGAGGTGGAGCGCTACACGCTGGACAACCGGCGCCGGCTCGACATCACGCCGGGTCTGACCTGCATCTGGCAGGTGTCTGGCCGCTCGGAAATCCCGTTCGACGAACAGTGCCGCATGGACATGCAGTACATCGAGCAACAGAGCGTTCTGGCTGACCTGCGCCTGCTGCTCAAGACGATTCCGGCCGTAGTCACCGGACGGGGCGCGTACTGAGATGGCGCGCCAAGCCATGCCGGCGGTGATCAGCATCCGCGACATCCGGCTGACCAATCTGACGCTGGAAGAGGCGCTCGACGCCATTCATGCGGCAGTGCGGCAAAGGGTGACGACCCGGGTGGCGTTCGTCAACGCCGACTGCGTCAACATCGCCGCGCGCGACGCCGGCTACCTGGCCGACCTGCGGGCCATGGACTGGGTGTTCGCCGACGGCATCGGGATGAAGCTGGCCGGTCAATGGCTGCGACAGCCCGTGCGCGCCAACGTCAACGGCACCGACCTGTTCCCACGATTGTGCGAGGACATGGCGCGGGCGGGACAGCGCCTGTTCCTGCTGGGTGCCACGCCTGGCGTGGCACAGGCGGCCGGTGAATGGGCACAGGCTCGCCACCCCGGGCTGGTGCTGGCCGGTACACAGCATGGTTACGGCTCGGCCGATGAACTGCCCGCCCTGCTGGAACGCATCCGGCTGGCGCGACCCGATGTGCTGCTGGTGGGGCTGGGCGCGCCGCGCCAGGAGCGCTGGATACAGGCGCATGCCGCCTCCACCGGCGCCAGCGTGGTGATGGGCGTGGGCGGCCTGTACGATTACTACTCCGGGCGCATTCCACGCGCTCCGCTGTGGATGCGCCGCTGCGGACTGGAATGGCTGTTTCGCCTGCTGCAGGAACCGCGCCGACTGGCCGGGCGCTATCTGATCGGCAACTGGATATTCATGCTGCGTGTGCTGGGCGACCGGTGGCGCGACAACAGGGGGAACAAACCGTGAATGCATCGCAGACAGGGACCGCCATCCTGCTGACCGAATGGTCGGCCCCGTCCGGCGCCTCCAGCGGACGCAAGCTGTGCGACCCCTTGATGCCCCTGCTGAGCAAACCGCTGCTGCAACGCAGCGTGGAAGCCCTGGTCCGGCTGGGCTGCAAGCAGGTACATGTGTTCTTGGGAGACCACCCGGCTCCGGTGCGGGAATTGCTTGGCAACGGGGAGCGCTGGGGCGTGCGACTGCACTACCACTATCTTCAGGCGGAAGAAGACCTGCCCCACAACCTGCGTCGCCTGCGACTGGACCCGACGGCCCATTACTGGCTGGCTTGTGACGATCGCTTGCCCTTGAGGCCCGAGCAGGCCGATGGCGACACGGCCTGGTACTGGCAAGAGGCCAGCGCACGCCGCCATTGGGCAGGCCTGGGCCGCTTTCGCGGCAACTGGCTGACAGCCCTGCGTGGTTGCCATGACCGGCGTGATTTCGAGGCCAGGCTGATGGCCGCGCCCGCGCTCCAATGGCGAGCGGCGGAGCGCCCGCTGTCATGCGAATCCGACGCCGACTTCCTGCGCAGTGCCCGTGTTTTGCTGGACTCCGAGCCAGACAGCCCCCCCGACCGCGTTCACATCGGTCGCGGCGTGGTCGTTCACCCGACTGCCGTGCTGACGGGTCCGGTGTGGCTGGGCCATCTGGTGCATGTCGGCCCTGGCGCGCGGCTGGGTCCGCACGCGGTGCTGGAAGATGGCGCCGTGGTGGACCAGGGCGCGGCCATACGGCACAGCGTGGTGGTGGCCGACACCTATGTCGGCCAGGAACTGAACCTGCATCAATGCGTAGCCGCGCCCGGCCG
>JBDLVJ010000235.1:0-7193 GCA_039804875.1 Pseudomonadota bacterium
ACTGCTTCCGCGAGCGTGAGGACATCTTCGACATGTACGAGGCGGTGTCGGGGGCTCGCATGCACGCGGCCTACTTCCGTCCGGGCGGTGTCTACCGCGACCTGCCGGACAGCATGCCGCAGTACAAGCACAGCAAGATCCGCAACGCGCGCGCCATGGCCGAGATGAACACGAACCGCCAGGGTTCGCTGCTCGACTTCATCGACGACTTCACCCAGCGCTTCCCGACCTACCTGGCCGAATACCACACCCTGCTGACCGACAACCGGATCTGGAAGCAGCGTACGGTCGGCATCGGCGTGGTCGAACCCGAGCGCGCGCTCAACATGGGCCTGACCGGCCCGATGCTGCGCGGCTCCGGCTTTGCCTGGGACCTGCGCAAGAAGCAGCCCTACGACGCCTACGACAAGGTCGAGTTCGACATTCCGATCGGCAAGACCGGCGACACCTACGACCGCTACCTGGTCCGGATGGAAGAGCTCAAGCAGTCCAACCGCATCATCAAGCAGTGCGTGGACTGGCTGCGCGTCAACCCGGGCCCGGTCATCACCGACAACCACAAGGTGGCGCCGCCCTCGCGCGAGGGCATGAAGTCGAACATGGAGGATCTGATCCACCATTTCAAGCTCTTCACCGAAGGCTTCCACGTCCCCGAGGGCGAGGCCTACGCCGCCGTCGAGCACCCGAAGGGCGAGTTCGGCATCTACCTGGTCAGCGATGGCGCCAACAAGCCGTATCGACTCAAGATCCGCGCCCCGGGCTTCGCCCACCTGGCCGGCCTCGACGAGATGGCCAGGGGCCACATGCTGGCCGACGCGGTCGCCATCATCGGCACCATGGATATCGTGTTTGGAGAAATTGACCGATGAGCTCCATCAAGCAAGGCGTGCAGGCGCAGTCCTTCTCCGAAGCGACTCTGGCCCGTTTCGCACGCGAAGTGGCCAAGTACCCGGCCGAACAGAAGCAGTCGGCCGTGATGGCCATCCTGGCCATCGTCCAGCAGGAACAGGGCTGGCTCAGCCCCGAGGCCGAGCAGGGCATCGCCGAGTATCTCGGCATGCCGGCGATGGCCGTGCACGAGGTCACGACCTTCTACAACATGTACAACCAGCGCCCGCTGGGCAAGTACAAGCTCAACGTCTGCACCAACCTGCCTTGCGTGCTGCGCGACGGCCAGAAGGCGCTGGCCCATCTCGAGCACAAGCTCGGCATCCACATGGGCGAGACCTCGGCCGACGGCCTGTTCACGCTGCAGCAGTCCGAGTGCCTGGGCGCCTGCGCCGACTCGCCGGTGATGCTGGTCAACGACCGCCACATGTGCAGCTTCATGAGCAACAGCCGGCTCGACCAGCTGATCGACGACCTGCGCGCCGCGGAGGGCAAGGCATGAACGCCAATCAAGTGCTGCAACAGTTCGCCGCCACCGGCGACGAGACCTGCTTTCACGACCGCCACATCAACCCGCAGATCTACGCGGGCCTGGACGGCAAGAACTGGTCGATCAAGGACTACGAGGCCCGTGGCGGCTACCAAGCGCTGCGTCAGATCCTGGGCCAGGACGGCGGCGCCGGCCTGAGCCAGGACCAGGTCATCGCGACCGTCAAGGAATCCGGCCTGCGCGGCCGAGGCGGCGCGGGTTTCCCGACCGGTCTGAAGTGGAGCTTCATGCCGCGCCAGTTCCCGGGCGTCAAGCACCTGGTCTGCAACTCGGACGAAGGCGAGCCGGGCACCTGCAAGGATCGCGAGATCCTGATGCACAACCCGCATATCGTGATCGAGGGCATGATCATCGCCGCCTACGCGATGGGCATTCCGCTCGGCTACAACTACATCCACGGCGAGATCTTCGAGGTCTACGAGCGCTTCGAGGCCGCCCTCGAGGAAGCCCGCGCCGCCGGCTATCTCGGCGACCAGATCATGGGCAGCGGCTTCAGCTTCCAGCTGCACGCCGCCCACGGCTTCGGTGCCTACATCTGCGGCGAGGAAACCGCGCTGCTCGAGTCGCTCGAGGGCAAGAAGGGCCAGCCACGCTTCAAGCCGCCGTTCCCGGCCAGCTTCGGTCTCTACGGCAAGCCGACCACGATCAACAACACCGAGACCTTCGCGGCGGTGCCCTGGATCATCCGCCACGGCGGCCTGGCCTACCTCGAGTGCGGCAAGCCCAACAACGGCGGCACCAAGATCTTCTCGGTCAGCGGTGACGTCGAGCGTCCGGGCAACTACGAGATCCCGCTCGGCACCCCGTTTGCCAAGCTGCTCGAGCTCGCCGGTGGCGTGCGCAAGGGCCGCCAGCTCAAGGCCGTGATCCCGGGTGGCTCCTCGTCGCCGGTGCTGCCGGCTGGCATCATCATGAACTGCACGATGGACTACGACTCCATCGCCAAGGCCGGCTCGATGCTGGGCTCGGGCGCGGTGATCGTGATCGACGACAGCCGCTGCATGGTCAAGTCGCTGCAGCGCCTGTCCTACTTCTACATGCACGAGTCCTGCGGTCAGTGCACGCCCTGCCGCGAAGGCACTGGCTGGCTCTGGCGCATGGTCGATCGCATCGAACGCGGCGAGGGCAAGCCCAGCGATCTGGCGCTGCTCGACAACGTGGCCGAGAACATCATGGGTCGCACCATCTGCGCCCTGGGCGACGCAGCGGCGATGCCGGTGCGCGGCATGATCAAACATTTCCGGCACGAGTTCGAGCACCATATCGAACACAAGACCTGCCCGGTCCCGGCATACGTCTGAGGTCCTTGAACCATGGTTGAAATCGAACTCGACGGCAAGAAAGTGCAAGTACCCCCCGGCAGCATGGTCATGCATGCAGCCGAAAAGGTGGGTACCTACATCCCGCACTTCTGCTATCACAAGAAACTCTCCATCGCGGCCAGCTGCCGCATGTGCCTGGTCGACGTCGAAAAGGCGCCCAAGGCCATGCCGGCCTGCGCCACGCCCGTCACCATGGGCATGGTCGTGCGCACCCAGTCCGATCGGGCCATCAAGGCCCAGCAGTCGGTCATGGAGTTCCTGCTGATCAATCACCCGCTGGATTGCCCGATCTGCGACCAGGGCGGTGAATGCCAGCTGCAGGACATCGCGGTCGGCTACGGCGGTGGTGTCTCGCGCTACGAGGAAGAAAAGCGCGTCGTCGCCCCGAAGGATGTCGGCCCGCTGGTCTCGATGCAGGAGATGAGCCGCTGCATACAGTGCACCCGCTGCGTGCGCTTCGGCCAGGAAATCGCCGGCGTGATGGAGCTCGGCATGTCGCATCGCGGCGAGCACGCCGAGATCGAGACCTTCGTCGGCATGAGCGTTGACTCCGAGCTGTCGGGCAACATGATCGACATCTGCCCGGTCGGCGCGCTGACCAGCAAGCCGTTCCGCTACAACGCCCGCAGCTGGGAGCTGGGCCGGCGCAAGAGCGTCAGCCCGCACGACTCGGCCGGCGCCAACCTGATCGTCCAGGTCAAGAACAACCAGGTCATGCGTGTCGTCCCGTTCGAGAACGAGGATGTCAACGAATGCTGGATCGCCGACCGCGACCGCTTCTCCTACGAGGCGCTCAACGGCGCCGAGCGTCTGACCCAGCCCATGCTCAAGCAGGGCGGTCAGTGGAAGACCGTCGACTGGCAGACCGCGCTCGAGTATGTCGCCAACGGCCTGAAGACCATCAAGGCCGAGCAGGGCGCCCAGGCCATCGGCCTGCTGGCCAGCCCGCACAGCACGGTCGAGGAGCTCGCCCTGGCCGGCGCCCTGGTGCGCGGCCTGGGTAGTCAGAACATCGACAGCCGCCTGCGCGCCGCCGATTTCGGCAATGCCGCGGCCGACGGCGAAGCGCGCTGGCTCGGCCTGCCGATCGCCGCCCTGAGCGATCTGCAGCGCGTGCTGGTGGTCGGCTCGGACCTGCGCAAGGATCACCCGTTGTTCGCCCAGCGCATCCGCCAGGCCGCCCGCAGGGGCGCCCAGGTCAATGCCCTGCTTGAGACGGCGCAAGACTGGGCCATGCCCGTCGCCAACCGGCTGCTGGCCGATGCCACCCGCTGGACCCAGGCCCTGGCCGGCGTCGCCGCCGCCGTGGCCGAGTCCAAGGGCGTTGTCGCCCCGGTCGCGGCCCAGGCCGATGACGCCGCCCGCGCCATCGCCGCCTCGCTGCTCGGCGGCGACAGGAAGGCCGTGCTGCTCGGCAACGCCGCCGCTCACCATGCCCAGGCGGCCAGCCTGCTGGCCCTGGCGCAGTGGATCGCCAAGGAAACCGGCGCCAGCTTCGGTTACCTGACCGAGGCCGCCAACACCGTCGGCGCACAGCTGGTCCGCGCGCTGCCGGGGCAGGGCGGTCTCGATGCCGGCCAGATGCTGGCCGGCGGCCTCAAGGCCGCGCTGCTGCTCAACGTCGAACCCGGCGCAGACACGGCGCTTGACGGTCAGGCCCTGGCCAAGGCCGGCATGGTCGTCACGCTGAGCCCGTTCAAGACCAATCTGGACATCAGCGACGTGCTGCTGCCGATCGCCCCGTTCAGCGAGACCTCGGGCTCCTTCGTCAACGCCGAAGGCCGCCTGCAGGGTTTCCACGCCGTGGTCAAGCCGCTGGGCGAGACCCGTCCGGCATGGAAGGTGCTGCGCGTGCTGGGCAACCTGCTCGGCCTCGGCGGTTTCGCCCAGGAGTCCTCGCAGGACGTGCTGGCCCAGGCCCTGCCTGGCGTCGCTCACGGCGCGTTCGTGCCGGCCGTGCGCCTGTCCAACCGGACCGGCGCCGCGATCGACATCGCCACCGCCGCGGCCAAGCCCTGCGTGGCGTCGATTTACCAACTGGACGCGCTGGTGCGTCGCGCCGGTTCCCTGCAACTGACGGCTGACGCCCGTGCTGCCTCGGAGGTGAGCGCATGATCGATGCTCTGTACAACGGCGGCCTGAACCTGGTCCCCGCCCCATGGTGGGCCGCGATGGTCTGGCCGGTCCTGTGGATCCTGCTGAAGATCGTCGCCGTCCTGGCGCCGCTGATGGGCGCCGTGGCCTACATGACGCTGTGGGAGCGCAAGCTGCTGGGCTTCATGCAGGTCCGTCTCGGTCCCAACCGCGTCGGTCCGATGGGCCTGCTGCAGCCGATCGCCGACGCGGTCAAGCTGCTGTCCAAGGAACTGATCAGCCCGACGGCAGCGGCCCATGGCCTGTTCCGCCTCGGTCCGGTCATGGCCATCATGCCGGCGCTGGCCGCCTGGGTGGTGATTCCCTTCGGCCCCGAAGCGGTGCTGGCCAATGTCAACGCCGGCCTGCTGGTCATCCTCGCGATCACCTCGATCGAGGTCTACGGCGTCATCATCGCCGGCTGGGCGTCGAACTCCAAGTACGCCTTCCTCGGCGCGCTGCGCGCCTCGGCGCAGATGGTGAGCTACGAGATCGCGATCGGTTTCTGCTTCCTGATCGTCGTCATGACCGCCGGCAGCCTGAACCTGGCCGAGATCGTCGCCTCGCAATCGCGCGGTTTCGCCGCCGACAACGGCCTGAACTTCTTGTCCTGGAACTGGCTGCCGCTGCTGCCGGTGTTCTTCGTCTACCTGATCTCGGGCGTGGCCGAAACCAACCGCCACCCCTTCGACGTGGTCGAGGGCGAGGCCGAGATCGTGGCCGGTCACATGGTCGAATACTCGGGCATGGGCTTCGCGATCTTCTTCCTGGCCGAGTACGCCAGCATGTGGCTGATCTCGATGCTGGCCGTGCTGATGTTCCTGGGTGGCTGGAGTTCGCCGATCGGCTTCCTGTCGTTCATCCCGGGCTGGATCTGGCTGGGCGCGAAGACCTTCTTCGTGATCTCGTGCTTCATCTGGATCCGCGCCACCTTCCCGCGCTACCGCTACGACCAGATCATGCGTCTGGGCTGGAAGATCTTCATTCCCGTGACCCTGGTCTGGTTGCTGCTGGTCGGCTTCCTGATGCAGTCTTCCTGGAATATCTGGAAGTAATTGGGGCCAAACAAGATGTCTGCTGCTAACACGACGACCACCGCCGTTGCGCCCTTCTCGCTGAAGGACTTTTTCAAGAGCTTCATGCTGGCGGAGCTCTTCAAGGGCATGGCCCTGACCGGCCGCTACACCTTCCGCCGCAAGGTCACGGTGCAGTTTCCCGAAGAAAAAACCCCGCTGTCGCCGCGCTTTCGCGGCCTGCACGCCCAGCGCCGTTACGAGAACGGCGAGGAGCGCTGCATTGCCTGCAAGCTGTGCGAGGCGATCTGCCCGGCGATGGCCATCACCATCGAAGCCGGTCCGCGCCAGGATGACGGTTCGCGCCGCACCACCCGCTACGACATCGACCTGACCAAGTGCATCTTCTGCGGTTTCTGCGAAGAGGCCTGCCCGGTCGATGCCATCGTCGAGACCCAGATCCTGGAGTATCACGGCGAAAAGCGCGGTGACCTGTACTTCACCAAGGACATGCTGCTGGCTGTCGGCGACAAGTTCGAAACCGAGATCGCCGCCGCCAAGGCCGCGGACGCCAAGTACCGCTGAGGTTAAGGATCACCATGGAATTCCAGACCGGATTTTTCTACCTGTTCTCGGCGGTGCTGCTGTTCGCGGCCTTCCGGACCATCACCGCGCGCAGCCCCGTGCACGCGGTGCTCTACCTGATGCTGGCCTTTTCGCAGGCCGCCGCCATTTGGCTGCTGCTCAAGGCCGAATTCCTCGGCATCACCCTGGTGCTGGTCTATCTGGGCGCCGTCATGGTGCTGTTCCTGTTCGTGGTCATGATGCTCGACATCAACGTCGAGCAGATGCGCGAGGGCTTCTGGAAGAACTTCCCGCTCGCGGCCATCATGGGCGCGGGCGTCGGCTTCGAGCTGATCAGCGTGCTGTGGGTCGGCTTCCCCGACATGGTGCTGGCCCCCGAGGTCGCGCAGACCGCGATGCACCTGCCCGATCACAACAACACGCGCGAGATCGGCAAGCTGATGTACTCGCAGTACATCTTCGCGGTCGAGATCGCCGCCGTGATCCTGCTGGTGGGCATGTTCGCCGCGATCGCCCTGACCCTGCGCCAGCGCAAGGACAGCAAGGCGATCGATCCCTCGATCCAAGTCAAGGTGCGCGCCGCCGACCGCCTCCATGTCGTGTCGCTGCCCGCGACCCGCCCCGCACAACAGCCGGAGAGCCAAGCATGAGTCTGACCCTGGGACATTTCCTCTCGCTGGGCGCGATCCTGTTCGCGCTGTC
>JBDLVJ010000236.1:0-3205 GCA_039804875.1 Pseudomonadota bacterium
GCAGGCCCGGACAGGCCGCCACGGCCTCGGGGGGAACGGTTTCACCCAGATCGGCCCGCTCCAGACCCCCGAGCACCGCGCGGCGCAGATAGGCCTGCGGCAGTCCGGCGCTGGTCGGATAGACCGGGGTCAGCGCATCGGGCAGCTCGCCGCCGGCGACACGAAAGGTCGGATGCATCATGGTCCAGCCCAGGAAGCCGCCGCGCAGCTCGCCACGCGCCCGGATGCAGGCGCCGACCGCCAGCGTGTTCTGGTGCGAGGGATAGAAGCTGAAGAAGCGCAGCGTGCAGCGGGCGCTGCCGTCCTCGAGCACGACCAGCAGCTGGCGCCTCGGGCCTGGGCTGAGTTCGCAGGAGATCACGATGCCCTCGATCTGGACCTCCTCGCCCTCGCGCGCCTCGCGCAGGCGCACGATGCGGGTCTCGTCCTCGTAACGCAGCGGCAGGTGCAGCGCGAGGTCGATCGCGCGCACCAGCCCGAGCTTGCGCAGCGCTTTCTGCGGCGCGGACAGGGGCTTGCTGACGGTGGCCGGTGGCGGAGCGGACAAGGCATCTGGCATGGCGGCATTTTGCCGCAGCCGGACCGGCTTTGCGCCCGAACGGAAAAGCAGACAATCACGACATCCATTTCAAGGAAAAGCAGAGCATGAGCCTGGCTTTCAATTATCGGCACCTGTACTACTTCTGGATCGTCGCCAAGGAAGGCAGCATGACGCGGGCCGCGGCGCGGCTCGACATGGCGGTGCAGACCGTCAGCGCCCAGGTGCGCGAGCTCGAGCGCGACCTCGGCTGCCAGCTGCTCAAGCCGGCCGGACGCGGGCTGGCGCTGACCGAGGCCGGCATCGTCGCGCTGCGCCAGGCCGAGCAGATCTTCCAGCTCGGCGAAGTGCTGCCCGAGCGGGTACGCGCGGCGGCACAGGCGCCGACCATGCGGCTGGCGGTCGGGATCGCCGACGGCCTGGCCAAGCTCGAGGTGCAGCGCCTGCTGCAGCCAGTGCTGGCCACGCCGGAGCTGCGCCTGGTCTGCCACGAAGGCGAGATGGCCGACCTGCTGGCCGAACTCGCGGTGCACCAGCTCGACGTGGTGCTGTCCGACCACCCGGCGCCATTCAACCCGCACCTGAAGGTACACAGCCACCCGCTGGGCAGCACCGGCATGGGCTGGTATGCCGTGCCGCGCTGGTGGGAGCAGGCCCAGGCCGGTTTTCCGGCCTCGCTGCAGGATGTTCCGGTGCTGCTGCCCACCACCCACTCGATCGTGCGCGCCCATCTCGACCAGTGGCTGGCCCAGCAGGGCCTGCGCCCGCGCGTGGTCGGCGAATTCGAGGACAGCGCCCTGCTCGAGACATTTGGCGGCGCGGGCCTGGGCGTGTTTCCGGCCGCGCTGGCACTCGAGGGCGCGCTGCTGCAGCGGCATCAGGCCAGGCTGCTGGGCGCCTGCGCCGGGGTCGAGGAACATTACTACGCGATCAGCACCGAACGCAAGGTGCAGCATCCGCTGCTGCGCCAGCTGCTGCGCCAGCTGCTGAGGCCGGACTGAGACCCGGGTCCGGGCCGGCGCCCGGCCAGCTCAGGCCAGCGCCGCGTGCAGTTCGACCAGGGCCAGGGTCAGCTTGTGCCTGGGATCGAGATGGATCATGGGCCGCGCGAGCTGGTGCGACTCCCGGACCTTGATCGAGGACGGCAGATAGGGCTGCAGCACCGGCAGGCCTTCAGCGATCAGCTCCTGCACGAGCTGCTGCGGCAGCCGGGCGCGCTGCTGGAACTGGTTGACCACGATGCCCTTGACCTGCAAGCCGGCATTGTGATCGGCGCGGATTTCCTGCACATTGGCCAGCAGGGTGTAGAGCGCCTGGCGGCTGAAGTCGTCGCAGTCGAACGGGATCAGGCAGCCGCCCGCGCCCATCAGCGCAGAGCGGGTGTAGAAATTCAGCGCTGGCGGCGTGTCGATGTAGATCCGGTCGTAGTCAGCGCCGAGCTGCTGCAGCGCCTCGCGCAGCTTGTAGATCTTGTGGCGCGACTCGAGCTTGACCTGCAGCTCGTCGAGCCGGTCGCTCGCGGCCATCAGGTCCAGCCGCTCGAACGGCGTGCGCAGCACGAAATCGGCCGGCGGCGCAGGATTGAAGCTGAAGCCCAGCGTCTGGTCGAAGAAACTCGCGACCGTGGGCTGGTCGGCGGCGGGGCGGGCGCCAAGCAGGTAGCGGGTCGAGTTGCCCTGCTGGTCGAGGTCGATCAGCAGCGTGCGCAGGCCCTGGGCGGCACTGATCGCGGCGAGATTGCAGGCGATGGTGGACTTGCCCACCCCACCCTTCTGATTGAATACGACAAGCGCCACGGCGCCTCCTGCTGTTGTTGGTGCGGATCATTATGCGGCAGCCCGGCCGTGGGAAAATGGCGGTTTTTTCTTGGCACGGGCCCGTTCGGCCCTCAAGCGACATGAACCCAGCCTCTTCCGGCGCCACGCGCGCCCACACCGTCAGCGACTTCGACTTCGAGCTGCCGCCCGAACTGATCGCCCAGCACCCCGCCGCCGAGCGCAGCGGCTCGCGCCTGCTCGACAACAGCGGCCGCTCGCCGGTCGACCGCGTCTTCCGGGAACTGCCCGACCTGCTCAAGACCGGCGACCTGCTGATCTTCAACGACACCAAGGTCGTCAAGGCGCGCCTGTACGGCGAAAAAGCCTCGGGCGGCAAGGTCGAGCTGCTGATCGAGCGCGTGCTCGACGGCCACGAGGTGGTCGCGCACATGAAGGTCAGCAAGAAACCGCTGCCGGGCGCGCGGCTCCACATGGTCGGCGGCTTCAGCGCCGAGTTGCTGGGCCGCTGGCCCGAGGACAACGGCCCGCTGTTCCGCTTCCGGCTCAGCGCCGAGCCCTACGGGCTGATGGAGCGACACGGCCATGTGCCACTGCCGCCCTATATCGAACATGGCGACAGCGCCGAGGACGAGCGCCGCTACCAGACCGTGTTCGCGCGCGCGCCCGGCGCGGTCGCGGCACCGACAGCCTCGCTGCACTTCGACCAGGCCCTGCTCGACGCGCTGGAGGCCCGTGGCGTGCAGCGCGCCAGCGTCACGCTGCACGTGGGCGCCGGCACCTTCCAGCCGGTCAAGGTCGAAACAATAGCCGACCACGTGATGCACTCCGAGCGCTACGAGGTGCCCGAGGCCACCCAGAAAGCCATCGCGGCCTGCCGCGCGCGCGGCGG
>JBDLVJ010000237.1:0-4526 GCA_039804875.1 Pseudomonadota bacterium
CCTGCACGAGCGCGGCCAGGTGATCTACCTGCGCTCGACGCCCGAGGACATCTACCGCCGCATCCGGCACGACCGGGGTCGTCCGCTGCTGCTGGTGGCCGATCCGCTGCAGCGCCTGCGCGACTTGCACGAGGCGCGCGATCCGCAGTACCGCGAGTGCGCGCACTACGTGATCGAGACTGGCCGGCCCTCGGTGGTGACCCTGGTCAACATGATCGTGATGCAGCTGGAACTGGCCGGTACCTTGCCGGTTCCCGCCCCCCGCTAAACTAGCGGGATGACCCCAGCCACCCACCAGCCGCCCGCGGGCGGACCCGTCCATGTCCGCGTCGAGATCGACCTGGGCGAGCGCAGCTACCCGATCCTGATCGGCTCCTCGCTGCTCGATGATCCCGCCACCTGGTCCGGCCTGCCCAGGGCCGCCACGGCGCTGATCGTGACCAACGAGACCGTCGGCCCGCTCTATGCCGCGCGACTGCGGCAGGCCTTGAGCCGTCACTATCCGCAGATCCATGTCCTGTCCCTGCCTGACGGCGAGGCGTACAAGACCTGGGATTCGCTGAACCTGATCTTCGACGCGCTGCTCTCGCGCGGCTGCGACCGCAAGACCGTGCTGTTCGCGCTCGGTGGCGGTGTGGTGGGCGACATGACCGGCTTCGCCGCCGCCTGCTACATGCGCGGCGTGCCCTTCGTGCAGGTGCCGACCACGTTGCTGGCACAGGTCGATTCGTCGGTGGGTGGCAAGACCGCGATCAATCACCCGCTGGGCAAGAACATGATCGGCGCCTTCTACCAGCCGGTGCGCGTGGTCTGCGATCTCGACACGCTGCAGACTCTGCCCGAGCGCGAGCTTAGCGCGGGCCTGGCCGAGGTGATCAAGTACGGCCCGATCCACGATCTGGCTTTCCTGGACTGGATCGAGGCTAATCTGCCGGCGCTGCGCGCGCGCGACCCGCTGGCGCTGGCGCATGCGGTGCGGCGCAGCTGCGAGATCAAGGCCGAGGTCGTCGGCCAGGACGAGCGCGAGGCGGGGCTGCGCGCGATCCTGAACTTTGGTCACACCTTCGGCCACGCGATCGAGGCCGGCCTGGGCTATGGCGAATGGCTGCACGGCGAGGGCGTGGGTTGCGGCATGGTGATGGCCGCACGTCTGTCGCAGCGCCTCGGCCTGCTGGCCGGGGACAAGGTCGAGCGGCTGGTGGGGCTGGTCGAGGCCGCCGGCTTGCCGGTGCGCGGGCCGCAGCTAAAGACTGGCCATGGCGAGGGTTTCGAGGGCTTGAGCAATGCGCAACGCTATCTGCAGCTGATGCGGGTCGACAAGAAGGCCGAGGCCGGCGAGATCAAGTTCGTGCTGGTCGAGGATGCCGGTCGGGCGGTGGTGCGCGGCGCGCCCGATGCGCTGGTGGCCGAGGTCATCGATGCCTGCTGCGCCTGAGGCGCGTTGGGGCACTCCGTCCCGCAGGTGGGCGCGGCTTGGGCTTGCGCGAGGATCTGACCGGGGCGTCATCCGGCCCGCTGGCCGCAGCCTCTTTCTTTGTCAAATCAATGCGCCCTTCACCTGATCGCTCGTCTGCAGCCACCGCACGTCGTGTTGGCCGGGGTGGCGATTGGTCGCCGGCCTGGTGGTCCGCGGCCTTCTGCCGTGTCATCGGGCTCGGGCTGGCGTTCCTGCTGCAGCGCCGCTTCCACTGAAGGAATCGTCATGGCCCGTTTGCCCCGATTGGCCGTCACCGGCGTGCCCCATCACGTGATCCTGCGCGGCAACAACCGGCAGCCGGTCTTCGTCGATCGCGAGGACCGCGAGTTCTTCCTGTCCCAGCTGGCTGAGCTGGCGCAGCGCGAGCGGGTGCAGGTCCATGCCTATGTGCTGATGGACAACCATCTGCACCTGCTGCTGACCCCGTTGCAGGAGGGCGCGCTGTCGCGCCTGATGCAGTCGCTGGGGCGCGGCTATGTGCGGCGTTTCAACCTGCGCCACGGTCGCAGCGGCACGCTCTGGGAGGGGCGCTACCGTTCGACCGTGATCGACGGCGAGCGTTATATGCTGGCCTGCATGGTGTATATCGATCTCAATCCGGTGCGGGCTGGCATGGTTCCTGCTGCTGAGCTGTACCCCTGGTCCAGTCATGCCCATTACATCGGTTTGCGCCACGACAGGTGGCTGACGCCGCATCCACTGGTGTGGTCTCTGGGCAACACGCCCTTTGCGCGCGAGGCGGCCTATGCCGAATTGGTGCGTCAGGGCCTGACTGTCGCCCGCCAGCGCGAGCTGTCCGAGTCGGCGCTGCAAGGCTGGCCGCTGGGCGGGGCGGGTTTTCTGGCCCGGCTGCGCGAGCAGACCGCCCGTCGTCTCGAGAAGGGTCGTGCCGGGCGTCCGCGTGCTCCGGTCTCCACCCCGGACGAAGGCGGCTGATCGATGAGGTTGCGTCCCTCATTGTTTTACTCTGTCCCCGATTTATTTTCTCTCTGTTTTGGTTTGAATTAAATTGGTCTCTGACCCCGATTTTTCTGCTTGCTTGTACGGAGGGAATCGTCTATCCTCTCAGGGTTAATGCTTAATCGAGGAGTTTGGCGTGACCCGTCCTACCGAAATCGCTCAGCTGCAGCAGCAAGGTCTGTACAGCTCTGCCCAAGAACATGACGCCTGTGGCGTCGGTTTCGTGGCCCATATCAAGGGCCAGAAGAGCCATGCCATCGTCGGCCAGGCCCTCAAGATTCTCGAGAACCTGGATCACCGGGGCGCCGTCGGCGCCGATCCGCTGATGGGCGACGGCGCCGGTTTGCTGATCCAGATTCCCGACCAGCTCTACCGCGAGGAGATGGCCAAGCAGGGCGTGGCCCTGCCGCCGGCCGGCGAGTACGGCGTCGGCTTCGTCTTCCTGCCCAAGGAGCATGCCTCCCGCCTGGCTTGCGAGCAGGAAATGGAGCGCGCGATCAAGGCCGAGGGCCAGGTCCTGCTGGGCTGGCGCGACGTGCCGGTCAACCTCGAGATGCCGATGTCTCCCGCCGTGCGCGAGAAGGAGCCGGTCATGCGCCAGATCTTCATCGGCCGCGGCGCCGATGTGATCGTGCAGGACGCGCTCGAGCGCAAGCTCTACGTGATTCGCAAGACCGCCAGCGCCAACATCCAGGCCCTGGGTCTCAAGCACAGCAACGAGTACTACATTCCCAGCATGTCCAGCCGTACCGTGGTGTACAAGGGCCTGCTGCTGGCGGATCAGGTCGGCACCTACTACCTCGACTTGCAGGATGCGCGCTGCGTCTCGGCGCTGGGCCTGGTGCACCAGCGTTTCTCGACCAACACCTTCCCCGAGTGGCCGCTGGCCCACCCCTACCGCTATGTCGCCCACAACGGCGAGATCAACACGGTCAAGGGCAACTACAACTGGATGAAGGCGCGCGAGGGCGTGATGTCCTCGCCGGTGCTGGGCGAGGATCTGAGCAAGCTGTACCCGATCAGCTTCGCCGGCCAGTCCGACACCGCTACCTTCGACAACTGCCTCGAGCTGCTGACGATGGCGGGCTACCCGATCAGCCAGGCCGTCATGATGATGATCCCCGAGCCGTGGGAGCAGCACAGCACGATGGACCCGCGTCGTCGCGCCTTCTACGAATACCATGCCGCCATGCTCGAGCCGTGGGACGGCCCGGCCTCGGTCGTGTTCACCGACGGTCGCCAGATCGGCGCCACGCTGGACCGCAACGGCCTGCGTCCGGCCCGCTACTGCGTGACCGATGACGATTTCGTCATCATGGGTTCCGAAGCCGGCGTGCTGCCGGTGCCCGACAGCAAGATCGTGCGCAAATGGCGTCTGCAGCCCGGCAAGATGTTCCTGATCGACCTCGAGCAGGGCCGCATGATCGACGACGAGGAGCTGAAGGCCAACCTCGCCAACTCCAAGCCCTACAAGCAGTGGATCGAGAACCTGCGCATCCGTCTCGACGACGTGGTGCAGCCGGTCGCCGGCGAGATCGATACCCAGACCATGGTCGAGGAGTCCGCCGCCGCCGCCGTGGACCAGGTTTCGCCCTCGCTGCTGGACCGCCAGCAGGCCTTCGGCATGACCCAGGAAGACATCAAGTTCCTGATGGCGCCGATGGCCCAGAACGGCGAGGAAGGCATCGGTTCGATGGGCAACGACAGCCCGCTGGCCGTGCTGAGCGACAAGAACAAGCCCTTGTACAGCTACTTCAAGCAGCTGTTTGCACAGGTGACCAACCCGCCCATCGACCCGATCCGCGAAGCCATCGTGATGTCGCTGGTGTCCTTCATCGGCCCCAAGCCCAACCTGCTCGACATCAACCAGGTCAACCCGCCGATGCGCCTCGAAGTGTCCCAGCCGGTGCTGGACTTCGACGACATGGCCAAGCTGCGCAACATCGAAGCCAAGACCCAGGGCAAGTTCAAGAGCGCGACCATCGACATCACCTACCCGGTCATGTGGGGCAAGGAAGGCGTCGAGGCCAAGCTGGCTTCGCTCTGTGCTGAGGCCGTCGACGCGATCAAGGGTGGCAAGAACATCCTG
>JBDLVJ010000238.1:0-3011 GCA_039804875.1 Pseudomonadota bacterium
TGATCGTCAGCGAAGGCACGCCGGTCTGCGCCGAGGGCCATGGCTACTCCGACACGCCGGGCTTGCACAGCGCCGAACAGGTCGAGGCCTGGAAACCCGTGACCGCCGCCGTGCACGCGCAGGGCGGCCATATCGTGGCGCAGATCTGGCATGTCGGCCGCATCTCGCATGTCGAGCTGCAGCCCAACGGCCAGGCCCCGGTCGCGCCGTCGGCCGTGCGCGCCAACGCTAAGTGCTACCTGATCCAGGACGAGAACGGCCAGCGCGGCGGTGGCTTCGTCGACTGCTCGGAGCCGCGCGCGCTCCAGCTCGACGAGATCGCCGGCGTGATCGAAAGCTTTGCCCAGGGCGCGCGCCACGCGATCGCGGCCGGCTTCGACGGGGTCGAGATCCACGGCGCCAACGGCTACCTGCTCGACCAGTTCCTGCGCGAGGAATCGAACCGGCGCGACGACGGCTACGGTGGCTCGATCGCCAACCGCTGCCGCCTGATGATCGAGGTCACGCGCGCCTGCTGCGACGCCATCGGCGCCGACCGCGTCGGCCTGCGCCTGTCGCCGGTGATGGAGGGCAATGGCGCGGTCTGCGACCCGCAGGCCCAGGCCATCCACGAACATCTGCTGCGCGAGCTCAGCTCCCTGGGACTCGCCTACCTGCACCTGATCGAGGGCCAGACCGGCGGCGCGCGCGACCACAAGCCGTTCGACTACGCCGCGCTGCGCGCCGCCTACCGCGACGCGGGCGGCCGGGCGGCCTGGATGGCAAACAACGGCTACGACCTGGCGCTGGCCCAGCGGTCGCTGGCCGAAGGCGCCGACCTGATCGCCTTCGGCAAGGCCTTCATCGCCAACCCCGATCTGACCGAGCGCCTGCGCCACGGCGGCCCGTTCAACGAACCGGACCGCAACACCTTCTACGGCGGCGGCGACGACGCGGCCAAGGGCTACACCGACTACCCCGCGCTGGCCTGAGCGAACGCCGGCGCCTCCAGCGCCGGCCCCCCGCTCGCTGGCTGCGCCCAATCGGACGGGAGGCGGCCGGCCGTGGCATAGGCCTCGAAGTCGGCCAGCTCCAGCGGGGCCGAGAACCAGTGGCCCTGGAACAGGCGGCAGCCCAGATCGGACAGCAACCGCCACTGCTCGGCGTTCTCGACGCCCTCGGCGATCACCTGCAGGCCCAGGCTGCGGCCGAGCATCAGCACCGTGCCGACGATGGCGCTGTCAGGGTCCTGGCGGCCGAGATCGGCAATGAAGCTCCTGTCGATCTTGATCTGCTCAAGCGGCAGGCGCCTGAGGTACTGCAGCGAGGAATAGCCGGTACCGAAATCATCGATCGCGAAGGCGATGCCAGCCGCGCGCAGCTCATGCATCTTGGCGTTGATCTGGTCGAAGTCCTGCAGCAACACCCCTTCGGTGAGCTCGAGCTTGAGCCGGCCGGGCACCACGCCATGGTATTCGACCAGGCCAAGCACCGTGGCGACGAAACTGGCCTGCTGCATCTGCAGCGCGCTGACGTTGACCGCCAGCGACCAGCCCTGCCGGACAGGCTGGCGCGACCATTGCGCGAGCTGGCGACAGGCCTGCTCCAGCACGGACTGGCCCAGCGGCAGGATCAGCCCGGTACGCTCGGCCAGCGGGATGAACTCGTCCGGAGCGATCCAGCCACGCTGCGGATGGCGCCAGCGCACGAGCGCCTCGGCGCCGACCAGCCGTCCCTTGACATCGTGCTGGGGCTGGTAGAACAGCTCGAACTGAGCGCGCGCGAGGGCCTCGCGCAACTCGACCTCCTGGGTCGAGGTTTCGGCGAGATCGGACTGCAGCAGATGCAGCAGGATCAGCAGGGTGCCGATTGCCGTGATCGAGGTGATCCACGATCCCGGCACGCGCAGGCTGTCGGACAGCGCATAGGGACTGGGCAGGCCGAAATGGGTCGCGCTCAACAGCACGAACAGCATCAGGAACAGCAAGGGCAGACCCTGGCGCAGGCGCGGGTCATCGTGGCGAAAGACGACGATCGAGAAGATCGCCATCGGCAGCAGGTAGAGGTGGGTGGTGCGCGGCGCGGCGGCGGTCGGCACGTCGAGGTAGAGCGCGTTGCCCAGCACCACCAGCAGCAAACCCGGCAACAGGGTCAGCGCGGCACGGCGCAGTTGCCCGCGCTGGGCGAGACGGCCGCCATGGATGGCCAGCAGGCACAGGAAGACATCGGACGCGCCGATCAGCCAGTCACCACGCCAGCCGAAGAAAAGCCCCCAGCCCACCGACACCAGCAGGATGATCGCGCTGGAGACCAGCAGCATGCGCCGCACGCGCAGCTGGTGCAGCCCGCTGCCCGGACCGGGGCTGCCCGATGAGTGGTGCGGCATGCTGGCCTCAGACCGGACTGTCAATCCGGATCCAGGTCGTCTTGAGCTCGGTGTACTTGTCGAAGGCGTGCAGCGACTTGTCGCGCCCGATGCCGCTCTGGCGGAAGCCGCCAAACGGCACGGTGATGTCGTCGTCGTTGTACTGGTTGACATGCACGGTGCCGGCGCGCAGCGCGCGCGCCACGCCGTGCGCCTTGTTGAGGTCGCGGGTCCAGACCGCGGCCTGCAGGCCGTAGGGGCTGTCATTGGCCTGGCGCACCGCTTCGGCGGCGTCGCTGAAGGACAGCACGCTGAGCACCGGACCGAAGATCTCCTCGCGCGCGATCCGCATGTCGTTGCTGACACCGTCGAAGATGGTCGGCTGCACATAGCAGCCACCGGCCACCGGCTCGACCGCCGATCCGCCCGCGAGCAGGCGCGCGCCCTGCTCCCGGCCGGACTCGATGAAGCCCAGCACGGTATCGAGCTGGGTGCGATCGACCACCGCGCCCATGATCGTGCCCGAGGCCAGCGGATCGGCCGGCTGGTACCGGGGCAGCAGAGCCAGCGCCTTCTCCAGGAAGGCATCCTTGATCGATTCCTCGACGAACAGGCGCGAGGGCGCGTTGCAGCTCTCGCCCTGGTTGAAGAAGATGCTGCCCACCGA
>JBDLVJ010000239.1:0-5939 GCA_039804875.1 Pseudomonadota bacterium
CTCGCCGCCGCCGTCCCCTTCACCGCCGCTGGTGATGACCAGGCCGCTTTCGGTGAGCAGCGGGTCGGCGTAGTCCGGAAAGACGCCGGCCAGCGTGCGCCAGCCCTCGGGCGCATAGCCCAGGCCGAAGCGCTTGGCGATCTGCCCGGACAGGCCACGGCCCTTGAGGTAGTCCTGCGCGCGCTTGGTCTGGCACAGCTGCTGGTAGTAGCTCCTGGCCACCTGGTCGAGCAGCTCGCTGAGCGTGGCCTGCTGCTGGCGCTGCTCGGCGGCGCGGGCGCGCTCCTGCGGGCTCAGGTCTTCCTGTGGCACCTGCAGGCCGGTCTGCTGCGCGAGGTCCTTGACCGCCTCGACGAAGCCGATGCCCGTGTGCTCCATCAGGAAGCCGACCGCGTTGCCGTGCTTGCCGCAGCCGAAGCAGTGGAAGAACTGCTTGGTCGGGCTGACGCTGAAGGAGGGCGACTTCTCGCCGTGGAAGGGGCACAGCCCCATGAAGTTGGCGCCGCCCTTCCTGAGCTGCACATAGCGACCGACGACCTCGACGATATCGACGCGCGCAAGGAGTTCCTGGATGAAAGACTGAGGTATGGCCACGGCGCCATTTTCGCCGATGCCGCGCCGCGCTGCCGACAGACAGAAAATGGCATTCATCCTAAAATTGATGCGATTACAGGCTTCATGCTCTCAAGGCGCTCAATTCCGGATGTCGAACGAACCCTTTTCCCTCTCAGCCGGACTCTCTCGGCGTGCCTGTCTGGGCGCCGGCCTGGCTTGGCTCGGCACCCTGGCCGGCTGCTCGACCCTGAGCGATCCGGCGGGTCCCACCGCGCCGTCGCGGCCCGAGTCGCCGGCGGACGCCTTGCCCGAGGCACCGCGCAGCCGGCCGCCCCGCATCGGGCTGGCGCTGGGTGGCGGCGCGGCACGCGGCTTTGCCCATGTCGGCGTGATCCAGGTGCTCGAGCAGCAGGGTCTGCTGCCCGACCTGGTGGTCGGCACCTCGGCCGGCAGCCTGGTCGCCGCGCTCTATGCCAGCGGGCGCAACGGCGCCGAGCTCGAGCAGGCCGCGCTGCGCATGGAGGAGGCCGCGATCACGGACTGGACGCTGCCGCTGTTCAACCGTGGCCTGCTGCGCGGCGATGCGCTGGCGCGCTATGTCAACGCGCAGGTGCAGGGCAAGACCATCCAGGACATGAAGCGGCCGCTGGGCATCGTTGCCACCGATCTGGCCAACGGCCAGAGCATGCTGTTCCAGCGTGGCGACACCGGCACCGCCGTGCGCGCTTCCAGCGCGGTGCCGGGTGTGTTCTCGCCGGTGGCGATCGGCGGGCGTGAATATGTCGACGGCGGCCTGGTCGCACCCGTGCCGGTGCAGCAGGCGCGCCAGATGGGCGCCGAGTTCGTGATCGCGGTCAACATCTCGAGTCCGCCCGAGGGCAATGCCACCAGCGACACCTTCAAGGTGCTGATGCAGACCTTCGACATCATGGGGCAGACCATCAACCGCTACGCGCTCTCGGAGGCCGATCTCGTGATCAAGCCCGAGTTGCGCGGCGTCGGCAGCGCGGATTTTTCGGCGCGTCAGCGCTCCATCGCCGCCGGACGCGCCGCCATGCAGGCCGCCCTGCCGCGCCTGCGCGAACGGCTGCAGGCCCGGCGCGTGCCGCTGGCCCTGGCCGGTGGCTGAGACCGGACCTGGTCCGGCACGAAAAAAAGCCCCGCGCTGACGCGAGGCTTGTGAAAGTTCCCTGAACCTGTGTTCCCCGGGACCCGAGGAGACAACCTCGAACTGTCGCGGCCCGCAGCGGTCGATTCGTGGGAATCGATCCCGGCGGCCGCTGGCCTCAGCGCTTCTGGCTGGCGGACTTGGCGCCGCTGCCCGCGTTCTGGGCCAGCTGGTGGACGTTGGCTTGTGTCATTTCGGTGGCTTGCTTGACCGCCTTTTGCACCTGTTCCATGGCGCCCGAGGCGGCATGCATGGCGCTGCGCATGGCCGTGACCAGCGGCTCCGAGCCGGCCGGAGCGTTGCGGGTCGCGTTGTCGAACAGGGCCATGAACTTGTGCTGGGCTTCGACCGACTGGTCCTCGCCCGCCTTGGCGAATTCGGCGCTGGTGTCGGAGGCGATCTCGAACAGCTGGCGGCTGTAGGCGCTGACCTTCTCGGCCAGCGGCTGCATCAGGGCGGCCTGCAGCTCGAGCAGTTCCTGGGCATCCTTGATGCTGAGCAGGGCCTGCGTCTGGCTGGCGGCTTCGTTGACGGTGGCGCGGGTGGCCTGCAGATTCAGGTCGACCATGCGCTCGACCCCTTCGAAGGCTTTTTGCGTCAGGCCGAACAGGGTTTCGATATGGGCTTTTTGGGCGGCGAGGATTTGTTCGGCGGTCAGCATGTCTTGTCTCCTGTGTGGGCGGGCTTGGGATCTTGGAGCCTGTCGGTTCTCCTGATCTGGATTGCTGCAATGCAGCATAGGTGCAATTATAGGGAGCTGCGTCAGCTTTGCAAGGCCTGGCTCGGGCGCGCGGCTGGCCCATGCCGGCGTCGGGCTGGCCGGTTTGCGCCAGAATGCTGGCGTGCAAGCCTTTTATTCCGACCAGTTCGTGCTGCCCCTGCCCGAGGGGCACCGTTTTCCCATGGCCAAGTACGCGCTGCTGCGCGAGCGCCTTGAGCAGGAGCTGCCCGAGTGGCGCCTGGCCCCGGCCTTGCCGGCCAGCGCCGGCGAGCTGGCCCTGGTCCATCATCCGGCCTACATCGCCGCCGTGGCCCAGGGCACGCTGACGCCGGTCCAGCAGCGCGAGATCGGTTTTCCCTGGTCGCCGGCCATGGCCGAGCGCGCGCTGCGCTCGGTGGGGGCCACGCTGCAGGCCTGCCGCGCCGCCCTGTCGGGCGCCGGCCTGGCGGCCAATCTGGCCGGCGGCACCCACCATGCCTATGCCGACCAGGGCGCGGGGTTTTGCGTCTTCAACGACGCGGCGGTGGCCGCGCGCGTGATGCAGGTCGAATGGGGCCGGCGCGGCGAGGCCTGGCGCCGCCGGCCGCTGCGGGTGGCTGTGATCGACCTCGACGTGCATCAGGGCAACGGCACGGCGCGCATCTTCCAGGGCGACGACAGCGTGTTCACGCTCTCGCTGCACGGCGCGAGGAACTTCCCGTTCCGCAAGGAGGCGAGCGACTGCGATATCGACCTGCCCGACGGCTGCGGCGACACCGACTACCTGGCCGCGCTCGAGCAGGGACTGGCCGAGCTCGAGCGCCGCTTCGAGCCCGGCCTGATCATCTACCTGGCCGGCATGGACCCGCACGAGAACGACCGGCTCGGCCGGCTCAAGGTCACGGCCGACGGGCTGGAGGCGCGCGACCGGCGCGTGTTCGACTGGGCCTGGCAGCGCCGCATCCCGCTGGTCATGACCATGGCCGGCGGTTACGGTCGCGACATCGCGATCACGGTCGGACTGCAGGTCAACAGCTATCGGATCGCGCTCGACTACGGGCGGCGCTGGCAGGCCCTGTCGGGCGGCCGGGCCTGAGTCCGGGATTGGCCATGCTGGCACAATGCCCCATCCGGGCCTTGCCGCGCTGGTGGCCCGGCCAACGACAGGAGACCAGTCTTGAGCCTTGACCATGCCCCCGGCGCCGCCCTGGCGCCCCTGGACCCGACAAGCGTGGAGGCCGCCATCAACGGCCGCCATTCCGCGCGCGCCTTTTTGCCCCGGCCGGTGCCGCGCGAGCTGCTGACCCGCCTGTTGCGGCTTGCCAGCCGCGCGCCCTCGGGCACCAACACCCAGCCCTGGAAGGTCTATGTGCTGCAGGGCGACAGCCGCGACCAGCTGGTCGCCAAGGTCTGCGCCGCCCATGACGAGATGCGCGCCGACCCGCAGCTGGCCACGCAGTACCGCGAGCCCTACGACTACTACCCCGAGCAATGGGTCAGCCCCTACATCGATCGCCGGCGCGAGAACGGCTGGGGTCTGTACGGCCTGCTCGGCATCGGCAAGGGCGACCGCGAGGCGATGCACCTGCAGCAGCAGCGCAACTTCCGCCTGTTCGATGCGCCGGTCGGCCTGATGTTCACCCTCGACCGCGTGATGGGGCGCGGCTCGCTGCTCGACTACGGCGGCTTCCTGCAGAACCTGATGGTCGCGGCCCGTGCCCACGGGCTCGATACCTGCCCGCAGGCGGCCTGGAACGCCTTTCACGGCATCGTGCTGCCGCATGTCGGCGCCGGCGAGGACGAGATGCTGGTCTGCGGCATGGCGCTGGGCTATGCCGACCCGCAGGCGCCGGTCAACCGCTTCGAGACTCCGCGCGAGCCGGTCGAATCCTTCACGCGCTGGCTTGACTGAGCGCGGCACCGCTGCCGCGCACGGGGCGGCATTTGCCTTAACATTCGCTTTCTTTTTTTCAGCTAGGAACCTCCCATGATCACCACCCCTTCCGGCCTGCAGTATGAAGACACCGTCGTCGGCGCGGGCGCCGTCGCCCAGGCCGGCCAGCGCGTGTCCGTGCATTACACCGGCTGGCTCTACAACGACGGCCAGCAAGGCGCCAAGTTCGACAGCAGCAAGGACCGTGGTCAGCCCTTCGTGTTCCCGCTCGCCGCAGGCCATGTCATCAAGGGCTGGGACGAGGGCGTGCAGGGCATGGCCGTCGGCGGCACTCGTCGCCTCGTGATCCCGGCCGAGCTGGGCTATGGCGCGCGTGGCGCCGGTGGCGTGATCCCGCCGAACGCCACCTTGCTGTTCGAGGTCGAGCTGCTGGCGGTCTGACGGGCCCGCGAGATGTCCCCCACCACGGTACAGATCGTCGCCGCCCTGCTGTTCGGCCTGGCGCTGCTGCACACCTTCTCGACCAAGTACTTCGAGCATCTGGCGCATACCCGCCCGGCCCATGCCGGGGTCTGGCATCTGCTGGCCGAGGTCGAGATCGTGTTCGGCTTCTGGGCCATGATCCTGCTGGTCGTGATGTCCTTCATGGTGGGGCGGGGCGAGGCGCTGGCCTACCTTGACGGTCGCAATTTCACCGAGCCGCTGTTCGTGTTCGCGATCATGGTCGTGGCCGCCAGTCGTCCCGTGCTGCAAGTGGCGTCGGCTTCGGTGCAGGCCATCGCGCGCGCGGCACCGCTGCCGCGTACCATGGCCTTCTTCTTCACCACGTTGACGATCGTGCCGTTGCTGGGCTCCTTCATCACCGAGCCGGCGGCGATGACCCTGGCCGCCTTGCTGATGAAAGACACCATCTTCGTACAGGCCTCCCAGCGGTTCAAGTACGCGGCCCTGGGCGCCTTGTTCGTCAATGTCTCGATCGGCGGCACCCTGACGTCGTTCGCGGCGCCACCCGTGTTGATGGTCGCGAGCAAATGGGGCCTGGACATGAGCTACATGCTGATGCATGTCGGCTGGAAGGCGGCGCTCGCGGTGCTGATCAACGCCAGCGTGCTGACGCTGCTGTTCTCGCGCGAGCTCAAGTCCATGAGCTACTCGAGCCAGTCGCCCTACGGCGGCGTGCCCGCCTGGGTGATCTGCGCCCATCTGCTGTTCCTGGTCGGCATCGTGATGTTCGCCCATCACCCGGCGGCCTTCATCGCGGTGTTCCTGCTTTTCCTGGGCCTGGCCTCGGCCTATCCGGCGTTCCAGGAACGGCTGATCCTGCGCGAGGGCCTGCTGGTGGCCTTCTTCCTCGGCGGGCTGGTGGTGCTGGGCGGCATGCAGCAATGGTGGTTGCAGCCCATCCTGATGGCGATGGATGCGACCCAGGTCTTCTTTGGCGCCACCGCGCTGACGGCGATCACGGACAACGCCGCCTTGACCTACCTGGGCTCCCTGGTCGAGGGCCTGACGCCCGAGTTCAAGTACGCCCTGCTGACCGGCGCCGTGACCGGGGGGGGGCTGACCATCATCGCCAACGCGCCCAACCCCGCCGGTGCCTCCATCCTCAAGAGCACGTTCGA
>JBDLVJ010000240.1:0-5169 GCA_039804875.1 Pseudomonadota bacterium
CCGCGCCACGCTCACGCAGCAGCGCGCGATCATCGTCGTCCAGATGCAGGCAATGCGCGTAGACCGAGCGCTCGCGCAGCAGGCCGAAGCGCTCGTAGACCGACAGATAGCTGCGGTCTTGCGGATAGAGCTCGCGCACCCAAGCCAGCTCGTCGAGGTTCTCGGCCACGTGCGACTGGATCCAGACCCCGGGATGGCGCGCGGCGAGCTCGCCGGCGCCACGCAACTGCGCGTCCGAGCAGGTCGGCGCGAAGCGCGGCGTGATCGCGTAATCCAGCCGGCCCACGCCATGCCAGCGCAAGATCAGCGCCTCGGTGTCGAGCAGGCTCTGCTCGGTCTGATCGCGCACGCCCTCGGGACAGTGGCGGTCCTGCAGGCATTTGCCCGCGATCAGCCGCAGGCCGCGCGGGCGCGCCGCGCCCATCAGCTCATCGACCGATTGCGGATGCGAGGTGCAGAAGGTCAGCGCGGTCGTCACGCCATGGCGGTCGAGCTCGTCGAGGAAGAACTCCGCCACCTCGGCCGCGTGCAGCGGATCGGCAAAGCGCGCCTCCTGCGGGAAGGTGTGGCGTTCGAGCCAGGGCAGCAGGCCCTCGGCCGGCGAGCCGATCACGTCGGTCTGCGGGTAGTGGACATGCAGATCGACGAAGCCCGGAGCGATCAGCCGGTCCGGCAGCGACTTGACGCTCAGTTCGGGATAGCGGCGGATCAGCTCATGGAAAGACCCCAGTGCCCGCACGACGCGTGGCGCAGCAGGACCGCCCGCCCCCGGCCCGGTGACCAACAGGCCATCGGACCAGTAGCGCGGCGCGCCGGTGTCGGGGTCGAAGGACAGGATGGCGGCGCGATAGGCTTTCATGCCTGTCAGCATAGCGCGCCGCTCAGAAGGTCGCGTGGGCGACGATTGATTCCGACGGTTTTTCGCGCCAGGAATTCAACCAGCGAGCCAAACAAACAAACAAACAAACAAACAAACAAACGGCAGGCAGGCCGAGGCTGGGGTGGGACCGCGAGCCGATTTCTGGCCGCGCAGCGGACAGCATGAGGCGAGCGGTTCCACCCCAGCATCGGCCACGCAGCGGACGGCACAAGGCAATTACCCCGGCCTCGGCCGCGCAGCAAGGAGCTGGAGGAAAATCAGCGCCGCTGGATCGCCGCCGTCAGCACGCGCGTGTTGTAGCGCATCATGCCGAGGTAGCTGGCGGCCTCGCCCTGCAGCGCCAGCGAATCCGAATAAAGCCCGTCGCCCGATGCCTTGAGCCCGGTCTCGCGCGCGATCTGCTCGATCAGGCGCGGGTCGGCGATGCTCTCGACGAACAGCGCGCTGGCTTTTTCCTGGCGGATCTGGCGCACCAGCCGCGCCACGCCCTGGGCCGAGGCCTCGGAATCGGTGCTCACGCCCTGCGGCGCCAGAAAACGCACGCCATAGGCGCTCGCGTAATAGCCGAAGGCATCGTGCGAGCTGATCACCAGCCTTTGCCGGGCGGGAATCGCGCTCCAGGCGCGGCGGATCTCCTGGTCCAGCGCGTCGAGCTGCTGGCCATAGGCGGCGGCATTGCGGCGGTAACCGTCGCAACCGGCCGCGTCGGCCGCGCAGAGGCCCTGGGCGATGTTCTTCACATAGGCCTGCGCCCGGACCACGTCCTGCCAGACATGCGGATCGACGGCCGTGGGGCCGTGACCATGCTCGTCGGCCGCGCCCTTGAGCGGCTGGATGCCAGCGCTCGCGGCCACATGCCGGCCCTTGAAACCGGCCGACTTGAGCAGGCGCTCCATCCAGCCATCGAAGCCCAGGCCATTGGAGAACACCAGCTGCGCCTGTCCGACCTGCCTGGCCTGCGCCGGTTTCGGGCTGTAGACATGGGCGTCGCTGCCCGGACCGACCAGCACCTCGACCGCGACGCGCTCGCCGCCGACCTGGCGCACCAGGTCGCCCAGGATGCTGAAGCTCGCGACCACCCGCAGCGCCGGTTCGGCGGCGCCAGCCGGGCCGCACAGTCCGCCCAGGGCGACCGCGGAGATGACGGCCAGGCGCAGGGAGCTGAGAACAGGTTTCATCAGATTCAGGCTTTCAAATGGACGGGCGAGCGCCACAGCCGGCCCAGCAGGCCCTGGCGACCGACCAGCAGCGACAGCAGATAGAGCAGGCCCAGCGCCATCACGATCACCGGACTGGTCGGCCAGTCGGCATGGTAGGACACCAGCAGCCCGATGCTGCAGGCCAGCAGCGCGAAGCCGCTGGCGAGTGCGAGCATCGGACCGATGGCGCGGGTCCAGAAACGCGCGCCGGCCGCCGGCAGCACCATCAGGCCGACCGACATCAGCGTGCCAAGCGCATGGAAACCCGCCACCAGGTTGATCACCAGCAGCGCCAGGAAGCCGTAATGACTGACCGGACTCCAGCGGCTGACCGAGCGCAGGAAGGCCGGGTCCAGGCATTCGAGCACCAGCGGCCGGTACAGCAGCGCCAGGCCCAGCAGCGTGAAGCCCGCGATGCCGACCAGCAGCCACAGCGCCGGGTCGTCGAGCGAGAGCACGGTGCCGAACAGCACATGCAGCAGATCGACGTTGTTGCCACGGGTCGAAACGATCAGCACCCCGAGCGCGAGCGAGATCAGGTAGAAGGCCGCCATGCTCGCGTCCTCGCGCAGCACGGTGCCGCGCGCGACCAGGCCGGAGGCGATCGCGACCACCAGACCGGCGACGATGCCGCCGACCGTCATCGCGCCGAGCGACAGGCCGGCGAACAGATAGCCGATCGCCGCGCCGGGCAGGATGGCGTGCGCCATCGCGTCGCCGGTCATGCTCATGCGGCGCAGCATCAGGAACACGCCCATCGGCGCGGCGCTGACCGACAGCGCAAGGCAGCCCGCCAGCGCGCGGCGCATGAAACCGAATTCCAGGAAGGGCTCGAGCAGCAGCGACCAGAGTCCGGCCAGGCTCGGTCCGTCCAGCAGGCCGGCGCTCATCGGAACACTCCCGGGCTGATCTCGTCGGAGCGGCAGACCGGCGCCTGCTCGTCGAAGGCCTCGTGCATGGCCTGGGCGCGCTGCCAGTGCTCGTCCGTCAGCACCTCGGCCGTCGGTCCCCAGGCCACCAGCTCGCGCGCGATCATCATCGTCAGCGGGAAATGATCGCGCACCTGCGGCAGATCGTGCAGCACGGCGATCACGGTCTTGCCGGCCTGGTGCCAGCGGTGCAGCAGCGCGACCAGGTCGGCCGTGGTGCGCGCATCGACCGCCGAGAAGGGCTCGTCGAGCAGCACCACCGGGGCGTCCTGCAACATCAGGCGCGCGAACAGGGTGCGCTGGAACTGGCCGCCAGAGAGCGTGTCGAGCGCGCGCTTCTCGAAGCCGGCCAGGCCGACCTGGGCCAGCGCCTCGCGGCAACGCTGCATCTGGGCCGCGCTGAAGCGGCCGAGGGCGCCGACCTCGTGCCACAGGCCCATCGCGACCATGTCCTGCACGCTGACCGGAAAGCTGCGATCCATGCCGGCTTGCTGCGGCAGATAGGCGATGCGCTGGCCGCGCAGGCCGTCGAGCGCGCCCTGCAGCGGACGCAGCTGGCCGGCCAGCGCCTTGATCAGCGTCGACTTGCCAGCGCCGTTGGGGCCGACGATCGCGACCAGCGCGCCCGGTTCCATGGTCAGCGAGACATGATGCACCGCCGGGTGCTTGTCGTAGCCCAGGGTCAGGTTGCGCAGCTCGATTGCGGCCGGTCGTGAATTCATGTCAACCCTGTGCGGAGGTGGCCCACAGCATGGCCGTGACCAGCGCGACACAGACCAGCGCGGCGCCCAGCAGGCGCTGCGCGGCCGAATGCAGCAGCCAGGACGGCCGAGGCTCGACGGCAGCATGGACGGGGCTGGCCTTTCCGGCATGGACGTGGACATGCTCCTGCGCAGCCGGGCCGGCATGGGCATGGTGGCCATGGCCGTGATCATGCGGATCGGAATGGGCGTGCGAGTGAGGTTCAGCCATGGTCAACCGGCCATCATAACCCGCGACTCCCGCAGCCTGGAAGGGCCGGCTCACCAGCTCAGGCGGCAGCGGTCGCCGCTGGCCTGGCGCTCGACGCTGACCGCGCACAGCTGCGGAAAGGCCGGCTCGAGGTCGGCGCGGATGAAGGCGCACAGGTTCTCCAGCGTGGCCGGGCCCAGGCCCGCGACCTCGTCGAGAAAACGGTGGTCGAGCCGGTCGCGCAGGCGCTCGACCTCGCGCCGCAGATAGGCCAGATCGACCAGCATGCCGCTGACCGGGTCGGGGTTGCCGAGCAGAGTGACCTCGGCATGGTAGGTGTGGCCATGGATGCGGCGGCTGCCCTCGGCATCGATGCCGCGCTCCAGGGTATGCGCGGCCTCGAAATAGAAACGCTGCGACAGCTCGCAACGCGCCGGACGCGGGGCGGAAACCGTCTCGCTCATCAGCGAATCTCCAGAATCTTGTGGGTCTGCAGCGACAGCCGCCACTGCGGGTTCGCCTGGCAATAGGCGATGCAGGCCTGGGTGTTGGCGGCCTGGGCCGGGTTGTCCATCGGCTGCAGCAGGAAATGCTCGAAGTCGAGCCGGCCCAGCAGTTCCGGATCGAGTCCGGGCTGGGGCCAGACCAGCTTGAGTTCCTGGCCCTGGGTCTGCAGCAGCGGCGCGCCGGCCTTGGGGCTGACGCAGATCCAGTCGATGCCGGGAGGCGCGGCGATCGAGCCATTGGTCTCGACCGCGACCTCGAAGCCCTGCGCGTGCAGCGCGTCGAGCAAGGCCGCATCGACCTGCAACAGCGGCTCGCCACCGGTCAGCACCACATAGCGCCGGCCCTGCCCCTCGGGCCAGAGCGCCGCGATGCGCGCGGCCAGCTCGGCCGCGTCGGGGTACTTGCCGCCCAGCGTGCCGTCGGTGCCAACGAAATCGGTGTCGCAGAAGCGGCAAATGGCGCTGGCGCGGTCCTGCTCGCGCCCGCTCCAGAGGTTGCAGCCGGCGAAGCGACAGAACACCGCCGGGCGGCCGGCGCGCAGGCCTTCGCCCTGCAGGGTGTAGAAGATTTCCTTGACCGAATAAGTCATGCCCGCTCCCCTGCCAGCACAGATGCGTGACGGCGCGACCCGGCAGCGACGGGGTGCCGGAACAAGGGATCGGACGGAAAAGCAAGGGCTGGCGGCCGCGAACGCGGCAGCGAG
>JBDLVJ010000241.1:0-5054 GCA_039804875.1 Pseudomonadota bacterium
TCGGCGTCCCAGCGCGCATGGGCGATGAAGTCCTCGGGCGCGAAGGTCCAGAGCGCCAGGTCGAGCTCGCGCGCCAGATCCGGCGGCACGCAGACCAGCGCGCTCATGCCGGCCTGGCGCACCTTGCGCAGCAAGCGCAACAGGTAGCGCAGCGGATCGGACACATTGAAGTGAAAGGCCACCTCGGGCTGAAGCGCCATGCTCAGGCCTTCTTGCGCGGCTTGGCCGCCTTCCTGGGCTTGGCAGGCTTGGCGCTCGGCACGGTTGTCGGAGTCAAGCTGGTCGGATTTTCGATACGCAGCGGTTTTTCCACCCGCGCCGGCTGCTCGGCCGCAATGCGCGCGGCCTCGTCGACCAGATACTGCAGCAGCAGGCCGACCGGACGGCCGGTCGAACCCTTGGCCGCGCCGCTCTTCCAGGCCACGCCCGCGATGTCGAGATGGGCCCAGGCCTGCCCGTTCTGCACGAACTTCTGCAGGAACTTGGCCGCCGTCACCACGCCGGCCTGACGCCCGGCGACGTTGCCCATGTCAGCGAAGTTGGACTTCAGGCCCTCGGCATAGTCGTCGTCCAGCGGCAGGCGCCAGCACAGGTCTTGCGCGGCAGCACCGGCCTCCTGCAGCTGCTGCGCGAGCTCGTCCTGGTTCGCGAACAGGCCGGCGCGCACGCCACCGAGCGCGATCACGCAAGCCCCCGTCAGGGTCGCGATGTCGATCAGCGCGCGCGGCTCGAAGCGCTGGGCATAGGTCAAGGCATCGCACAGGATCAGGCGCCCCTCGGCATCGGTATTGAGCACCTCGATGGTCTGGCCGCTCATGCTGGTCACGACATCGCCCGGCTTGACCGCGCCGCCGCTGGGCATGTTCTCGCAGGCCGGGATCAGGCCGACCACGTTGACCGCCGGCTTGAGCTCGGCCAGGGCCGCGAAGGTGCCCAGCACGCTGGCCGCGCCACCCATGTCGAACTTCATCTCGTCCATCTCGGCCGCCGGCTTGATCGAGATGCCGCCGGTGTCGAAGGTGACTCCCTTGCCGATCAGCACCACCGGCGCGACCGACTTGTGTGCGCCCTGGTACTTCAGCACGATGAAACGCAGCGGTTGCTCCGAGCCCTGGGCGACGGCCATGAAGGCGCCCATGCCCAGGGCCTCGACCTCGACCGGCCCCATGATCTCGGCGCTCAAAGGCGACTTCTTCGCGAGCTGACGCGCGGCATCTGCCAGCAGCGTGGGCGTGGCGTGATTGGCCGGACGATTCGCCCATTCCTTGGCCAGCTCGATGCCACGCACCGTCGCACAGCCCAGCTCGAAGCCCGAACGCACCGCGCCGGCATCGGTCACGCCCAGATCGACGTGGCGGATGGCGCGCGGCTGTGGCAAGCTCTTGGTGGTCGTATAGACATAACTGGCCTCGGCGACCGCCTGCACCAGCGCATTGATCGCCGCCACGGCCAGCGAACCGGCATGGATGCCCAGGCTCTTGAGCTTGAGGCCCTTGAGCGAGGCCATCGCCGCCAAGGTCGCCTTGCGCACCTGGACCGCCGAACCGTCGCCGGCGCGCACGAACACCAACCGGCGCGCCGTGACACCGGGCAGGCCATAGGCCTGCAGCAGCTTGCCCGCGCCTTCTTCCAGGTCCTTGGCTGCCAGCGCGGACTGGACCCAGACATTGACCGGGTCCAGCGCATGGCGGCTGGCTGCCAGCGCTTGATCGGCGCACAGCACCAGCAATGCGTCGACTTCCCATTCGACCGCCTGGACTAGGCTCACGGACTTGAGTTCGAAGTTCATAATATCGCCACTAGTGAAAATCCAGCCGATGTTATTCCATTCCTCTATCAGGCGAGAGCTCGCACGCAGCTTCGGTGCCAACCTGCTGGCGCTCTTCACCATCGTGCTGACCATGCTGCTGATCCGTACGCTGGGGATGGCCAGCAAAGGCAGCGTCAACCCGCAGGAGATCCTGCTGGTGCTGACCTACACCGTGATGGCGCAAATGCCGATCGTGCTGACGATCGCGCTGTTCGTCGCCATCGTCTCGACGCTGTCGCGCATGTATGCCGACAGCGAGATGTTCATCTGGTTCTCGGCCGGTCGCGGCCTGGCCGGCTTTCTGCCGCCCATCCTGCGCTTCGCCTGGCCGGTGTTGCTGGTCATCGGCCTGCTGGTGGCCTGGGCCTGGCCCTGGGCCAACGCGCAGACCGAACTGCTGCGCAGCCGCTACGAGCAGCGCGGCGACCTCGATCGCGTCAGCCCCGGCCAGTTCATGGAGTCCTCGGGCGGGCGACGCGTCTTCTTCATCGACCGCGACACCTCGGGCGGCAAGCAGGGGCGCAATGTCTTCATCGCCGACACCGACGCCAACGGCCGCGAGACCATCACCTCGGCCCAGGCCGGCCGGATCGAGTGGATCGGCCCCGACCAGTTCCTGATGCTCGACCGCGGCCAGCGGCTCGAACTGCCGCCGCCCGCTCAGGGAAAGGACACGATCCGCGTCAGCGAGTTCGAGAGCTACGGTATCCGCATCGGCGGCAAGACGGTGACCGATGGCGATTCGACCAAATTCAAGGCCCTGCCCACCCTGGAACTGCTGCAAGACCCGGGCCCGGCGGCGCTGGGCGAGCTGTCCTGGCGCATCGGCATGGCGATCACGGCCTTCAACTTCGTGCTGATCGCGGTCGCGGTCTCGATCTCGAATCCACGCGCCGGGCGCAGCGGCAACCTGGTCTTCCTGCTGTTCAGCTTCGTGCTTTACTACAACCTCGTCAACCTGGGCACCGGCTGGATCGCCGCCGGCAAGTTCGACTGGCGGCTCTACATGCTGGCCGTGCATGGCGGCGTGCTGGCGGTCACGCTGACCTGGCTGGCCAAACGCCACTACAACTGGCTGTTCTGGCCCAGACGCCGCGCGCCCTCAGGCGCCACGGCCACCGGGAGCCTGGCATGAGGACCTTGCGCCGCCTGATCTATGGCGAAATCCTGATCGCCGTCCTGTTCGTGCTGCTGGCCTTCTTGGCACTGTTCTCCTTTTTCGACCTGCTCGACGAACTGCCCGCGCTCGGCCGCGCCTCGCCGCTCGACCCGGCCCGAATCTATGCACTGCCGCAGGCACTGGCCTATGTCGCGCTGCAACTGCCGACACGGATCTACGAACTGCTGCCGATCGCGGTGCTGATCGGCAGCGTCTTCGTGCTGGTGCGGCTGGCGCAGAGCTCGGAATTCACCATCCTGCGCACCAGCGGCCTGGGACCGGGCCGCGCGCTGCGCACCCTGCTCGGGCTCGGCGCCGGCTTCGTGCTGCTGACCTTCGCGATCGGCGACTATGTCGCGCCCATGGCGGACAAGACCGGCCAGCGACTCAAGACCCATTACCAGGGCAACACCAGCCTGGGCCGCACTGGCACCTGGCTCAAGGAGCGCAGCGAGGACAGCCAGTTCTCGGTCAACGTCGGCGGCATCGGGGCCGACGGCAAGCTGCAGGAAATCCGTATCTTCGAATTCGGTAATGACGGCCACCTGCGATCGACCCTCAAGGCAGAAACCGGCCAGATCACGGCCCAGGGCCACTGGCAACTGCAGCAGGTACAGCGCCAGCAATTCGACACCCGATCCGGCCAGGCGCATGTGAAACGCGAGAACCTGGCGCAATGGGACTGGCCGAGCGGACTCAACACCGAAATGGTGTCGGTCGCGCTGCTCAAGCCCGAGCGCATGGCCACGATCGACCTGTTCCGCTACGTGCGCCACCTCGAAGCCAACGGCCAGAACGCGCAGCGCTACGAAATCGAGTTCTGGCGCAAGCTGTTCTATCCGCTGAGTTGCCTGGTCATGGTCGTGCTCGCGCTGCCCTTCGCCTATCTGCATTTCCGCTCCGGCGGAGTCACGGGTTATGTCTTTCTCGGCGTGATGCTGGGCATCAGCTTCTTCCTGCTCAGCAACGTGTTCGGCTACATCGGCAACCTGCGCGCCTGGATGCCCTGGCTGGTCGCGGCCGCGCCCTCCCTGCTTTACTCGCTGGTCTCGCTCGGGGCCTTCGGCTGGCTGGTGCTGAGACATTGACCGCACAAACTAGGACAAACATGCTCGCCATCCTCATCTTCGCCCACGGCTCGCGCGACCCGCTCTGGCGCGCGCCGGTCGAAGCCGTCGCCCAGGCAGTGCATGCGCAAGCCCCCGACGCCCATGTCGGCTGCGCCTACCTCGAGCTCTGCACGCCCGAACTGCCCGAGGCGGTCGCCCGGGCCATCGCCGCTGGCGCGTCCGAAGTGCGCGTACTGCCGCTGTTCTTCGGCATGGGCAAGCACGCGCGCGAGGACTTGCCGCTGCTGATGACGCAGCTGCGCCAGACTCACCCGGATGTCGCTTTCCGGCTGCTGCCGACCGCTGGCGAACAGCCCCGCCTGACGGCGCTGCTGGCCGAGCTGGCGCTGGAAACCGCATGAATCTGCACCAGTTCCGCTTCGTCCAGGAGGCCGTGCGCCGCAACCTCAACCTGACCGAGGCGGCCAAGGCCCTGCACACCTCGCAGCCGGGCGTGTCCAAGGCCATCATCGAGCTCGAGGACGAGCTCGGGGTCGAGATCTTCTCGCGTCACGGCAAGCGCATCAAGCGCGTGACCGAGCCCGGCCAGCATGTGCTGAAAAGCATCGACATCATCCTGCGCGAGGTCAACAACCTCAAGCGCATCGGCGAGCAGTTCTCTGCCCAGGACAGCGGCACCCTCAGCATCGCCACCACCCACACCCAGGCCCGCTACGTGCTGCCCGGTCCAGTGGCCAAGCTGCGCATCGCCTACCCCAAGGTCGGCATCAGCCTGCACCAGGGCTCGCCGGACCAGGTCGCGCGCATGCTGCTCGACGAGACGGCCGAAATCGGCATCGCCACCGAATCGCTGGGCCAGTACGACGAGCTCGTCACCCTGCCCTGCTACGACTGGCAACATGTGCTGGTGCTGCCGTTCGGCCATCCGCTGCTCGACAAGGAACGCATCAGCCTGGAAGACCTGGCCAAGCAGCCGCTGATCACCTACCACCCGACCTTCACCGGCCGCACCCGG
>JBDLVJ010000242.1:0-5670 GCA_039804875.1 Pseudomonadota bacterium
CCACGATTACGAGGCCATTCCGGTGGCCCAGGCCGAGCGGCTGATCAGCGAGCTGCGCGCCAGCCTGCCGGCCTTGGCCGGACAGACGATGGCCGGCCAGACCATCGCCTGGGCCGACGACTTCGCCTACACCGACCCGGTCGACGGCTCGCGCAGCGAGCGCCAGGGCGTGCGCGTGGTGCTGGCCGATTCCTCGCGCGTGGTGCTGCGCCTGTCGGGCACCGGCACCGAGGGCGCCACGCTGCGCGTCTACCTCGAGCGCCACGAGCCCGATCCGGCCCGCCATGACCTCCCGCTGCAGCAGGCCCTGGCGCCGCTGGCCGCGCTGGCCGAGGCCGTGGCCCGCATCCGCCATCACACTGACCGCGATCAGCCCGATGTCATGACCTGACCGGTTCCGTGCCGGCGCCCGCGTCCGACCTTGCTTTCGAGTCCCAGAACAACAGGAGACATTCATGCAGCAATCCAGCCCCGTCATCGCCTCGGTCGCCGACCGCCACACGCAGCCCCACATGCTGGTGCGCCGCAGCATCGCCCTCGTGCTGGCCGGAGGGCGCGGTTCGCGCCTCAAGCAGCTGACCGATCGCCGCGCCAAGCCGGCGGTGTATTTCGGTGGCAAGTTCCGCATCATCGACTTCGCGCTGTCCAATTGCGTCAACTCCGGCATCCGCCGCATCGGCGTCATCACGCAGTACAAGTCGCACTCGCTGCTGCGCCACCTGCAGCGCGGCTGGAGCTTCCTGCGCGCCGAGCTCAATGAGATGGTCGACCTGCTGCCGGCCCAGCAGCGGGTGGACGAGGAGCACTGGTATCGCGGCACCGCCGACGCGATCTACCAGAACCTCGACATCATCCAGGCCAGCCGGCCGGAGTACGTGGTCGTGCTGGCCGGCGACCATGTCTACAAGATGGACTATTCGCTGATGCTGCAGGACCATGTGGCCAGCGGCGCGGGCTGCACGGTCGGCTGCATCGAGGTGCCGCGCCAGGAGGCCAACGCCTTCGGCGTCATGGCGGTCGATACCGAGCGTCGCATCACCGCCTTCGTCGAGAAGCCGGCCGATCCGCCCGCCATGCCGGGCAACGACGCGGTCTCGCTCGCGAGCATGGGCATCTACATCTTCAATGCCCAGTACCTGTACCAGCTGCTGGAGGAAGACCTCGCGGACGGTGGTTCCAGCCACGACTTCGGCAAGGACGTGATCCCGCGCGTGGTGCGCGAGGGCCGCGCGCTGGCGCATCCGTTCTCGATGTCCTGCGTCTCCAGCCATCCCGAGGCCTTGCCCTACTGGCGAGATGTCGGCACCATCGACGCCTTCTGGGAGGCCAATCTCGACCTGGCCTCGGTCATGCCCGAGCTCGACATCTACGACACCGAGTGGCCGATCTGGACCAGCCAGCGCCAGCTGCCGCCGGCCAAGTTCGTCCAGGACGCCGACGGCCGCTCCGGCGTCACGATCAACACCATGGTCTCGGGCGGCTGCATCGTGTCGGGCTCCACCGTCAGCAACTCGGTGCTGTTCTCGAGCGTGCGCGTGCATTCCTTCTGTGTCATCGATCAGGCCGTGCTGCTGCCCGAGGTCGTGATCGGGCGCCATTGCCGGCTCAGCCGGGTCGTGATCGACCGCGGCTGCGAACTGCCCGACGGCCTGGTGATCGGCGAGAACGCCGCGCTCGATGCCCAGCGCTTCGAGCGCACCGACAACGGCGTGGTGCTGGTCACCCGCGCCATGCTCGAACGCCTGCCGGGCTGAACCGTTTCATCGAGGTCCATCATGCAGATCCTCCAGGTCAGCGCCGAGTATTTCCCCCTGCTCAAGACCGGTGGCTTGGCGGATGTCGCCGGCGCCTTGCCGCAGGCCCTGCGGCCGCTGGGCTGCGAGGTGCGACCCCTCCTGCCCGGATTCGCCGCCATGCTCGACGGGCTCGATGAGCCGGTCGAGGTCGGCCGCTGCCTGACCCCCTGGGGCCAGACGCTGCGGCTGCTGCGCGGCCGGCTGCGCGAGCCCGCCGGCGGGTCGCAGGCCGACTCCAGCATCGCCAGCACCGGCATCCAGGCCTATGTGGTGGACTCGGCCGAGCTCTATCTGCGTCCGGGCGGGCCCTACGAAACGCCCGACAGGCAGCCCCATGCCGACAATCACCGCCGTTTCGCGGCCCTGTGTTGGGTCGCGGCCCGGCTGGCCGAGGGCCTCGACCCGAGCTGGCGTCCCGACCTGGTCCATGGCCATGACTGGCATGCCGGCCTGGTGCCGGCCTATCTGGCCGCCGCCGGCTCCCGGGTGCCCTGCCTGTTCACGGTGCACAACCTGGCCTACCAGGGGCTGTTCCCGCGCGCCGACTACGAGGGACTCGGCCTGCCGGCGCACTGGTTCCAGATGGAGGGGCTTGAGTTCTACGGCCAGCTCTCCTTCATGAAGGCGGGCCTGTATTACGCCGACCGTCTCAGCACCGTGAGTCCGAGCTATGCGCGCGAGATCCAGTCGCCCGAGTTCGGCTGCGGCCTCGACGGCCTGCTGCGCCAGCGTCAGGCGGTGCTCAGCGGCATCCTCAACGGCATCGACGACCGGCTCTGGAACCCCTTGCACGACCCGCACCTGCCGGTCAACTACGGCCGCGACAGCCTGGAGCTCAGGGCGGGCAACAAGGCCGCCTTGCAGGCCGAGCTCGGGCTCGAGGTCCGGCCCGAGTTGCCGCTGTTCACCGTGGTCAGCCGGCTGACCGAGCAAAAAGGCCTGCCGCTGGTGCTGGCCGGCTGCGAGGCCCTGGTGCGCCAGGGCGCCCAGCTGTTGGTGCTGGGCAGCGGGGACAGCGTGCTCGAGGCCGCCTTCGCGGCCAAGGCCGCCCAGCATCCGGGCCGCGTGGCCGTGCGCCTAGGCTATGACGAGGCCCTGTCGCACCGCATCTTCGGCGGCGGCGACGTGACGCTGGTGCCGTCGCGCTTCGAGCCCTGCGGCCTGACCCAGATCTACGGCCTGGCCTATGGCTGCCTGCCGCTGGTGCGCCGCGTCGGCGGCCTGGCCGACACGGTGACCGATGCCGACCTCCTGACCCTGGACGAGGGCCAGGCCAGCGGCGTGGTGTTCGACCGCATGGAGCAGGGCGACTTCGATCATGCCGTGCGGCGCATGCTGGCGCTCTACCGGCGCCCGGCCGACTGGGGCCAGATGCAGCGGACCGGCATGGGCCAGCCGCTGCACTGGGGCGATGCCGCCGCCCGCTACCAGGCCCTGTACCGAGCCATGTTGCACCGCGCCATGCTGGCCGGTGGCCGCTGACCCGTTTCCTCACCTTCAGCCGTTTTCCTTCCCCTGGCCGGTTCCCACCGGCCCCTCTCGAGCCGTCCCATGACCCAGCCCACCGCCTTCCATTACGATCCGCCCGCCAACGACGTGGCCGCGCTGCGCACAGCGATCTCGAACCGCCTGGTCTTCAGCGTCGGCAAGGACCCCTCGGCGGCCCGGCCCGAGGACTGGCTGCACGCGGCCGCCTATGCCGTGCGCGACCGCCTGGTCGAGCGCTGGATGCGCACCACTCACGCGCAGTACGACCAGGATGTCAAGCGGGTCTACTATTTCTCGATGGAGTTCCTGATGGGGCGCGCCTTCGACAACGCGCTGCTGGCGCTGGGCCTGCGCGAACCGCTGCGCCAGGCGCTGGCCGATCTGGGCGCCGACATGGATGTGCTCGCCGCGCTCGAGCCCGATGCCGCCCTGGGCAATGGCGGCCTGGGCCGCCTGGCCGCCTGCTTCCTCGACTCGATGGCCACGCTCGGCATTCCCGGCTACGGCTACGGCATCCGCTACGACTACGGCATGTTCCGCCAGACCATCGTCGACGGCCAGCAGGTCGAGGTGCCCGACTACTGGCTCACCCACGGCAATCCCTGGGAGTTCCCCCGACCCGAGGTCAGCTACCGGGTCCAGTTCGGCGGCCGGGTCACGGAGCAGGGCGGGCGCAGCCAGTGGGTCGACAGTCAGGACGTGCTGGCCATGGCCTACGACACCATCGTGCCGGGCTACGGCACCGACGCCACCAACACCCTGCGCCTGTGGTCGGCCAAGGCCAGCGAGGAAATCGACCTCGGCGCCTTCAACCGGGGCAACTACTTCGCGGCGGTCGAGGGCAAGAACCACTCCGAGAACGTCTCGCGCGTGCTCTACCCCGACGACTCGACGCCCTCGGGCCGCGAGCTGCGCCTGCGCCAGGAGCATTTCTTCGTCAGCGCCAGCGTGCAGGATCTGCTGCGCCGCTACACCGAGGGCCATGCCGACTTCGGCCAGCTCGCCGCCAAGGTCAGCATCCACCTCAACGACACCCATCCGGTGCTGGCGATTCCGGAGCTGATGCGGCTGTTGCTCGACGAGCACGGCCTGGCCTGGGCCGAGGCCTGGGCGCTGTGCCAGGGCGTGTTCTCCTACACCAACCACACCCTGATGCACGAGGCGCTCGAGACCTGGCCGGTCGAGATGATGGGCCGGGTGCTGCCGCGCCATCTGCAGATCATCTATCAGATCAACGCCCATTTCCTGCACCAGCTCGCGCCGACCCATGGCCATGACGGCGAGCTGATCCGGCGCGTCTCGCTGATCGACGAGGGCGGCGAGCGCCGCGTGCGCATGGCCTATCTGGCGGTGGTGGCCAGCCACTCGGTCAACGGCGTTTCGGCGCTGCACAGCGACCTGATGCAGCGTTCGATCTTCGCCGATTTCGCCGCCCTGTGGCCCGAGCGCTTCAACAACAAGACCAACGGCATCACGCCGCGGCGCTGGCTGGCGCAGGCCAACCCGGCGCTGGCCGGCCTGCTCGACCAGCGCCTGGGCCAGGGCTGGCGACGCGACCTGTCCCAGCTTGAGCGCATCAAGCCGCTGGCGCAGGAGCCGGCCTTCCTGCACGACTTCATGGCCGCCAAGCAGGTCAACAAGCAGCGCCTGGCGCGCTGGCTCGAGAGCCAGATGGGCCTGTCGGTCAGCACCGACGCGCTGTTCGATGTCCAGGTCAAGCGCATCCACGAGTACAAGCGCCAGCTGCTCAACCTGCTGCATGTGGTGAGCCGCTACCTGCGCCTGCTCGACGACCCCAGCAGCGTCGCGGTGCCGCGCGTGGTGCTGTTCGCCGGCAAGGCGGCCTCGGCCTACCACACCGCCAAGCAGATCATCCGCCTGATCAACGACGTGGCGGCCACCGTCAACGCCGATCCGCGCATCGGCGACCGGCTCAAGGTGGTGTTCGTGCCCAACTACAGCGTCAGCCTGGCCGAGCTGATCATCCCGGCGGCCGACCTGTCGGAGCAGATCTCCACCGCCGGCACCGAGGCCTCGGGCACCGGCAACATGAAGTTCGCGCTCAACGGCGCCCTGACCATCGGCACGCTCGACGGCGCCAACGTCGAGATCCTGCAGCAGGTCGGCGCCGACAACATCTTCATCTTCGGTCACACCACGCCCGAGGTGCAGGCCCTGCGCGGCGCCGGCTACCAGCCGCGCGAGTGGATGGAGCGCGACCCCGACCTCACGCGGGTGCTGGAGGCCATCCGCGACGGCCGCTTCAGCCCCGAAGAGCCGCACCGCTACCAGGCCATCTACGACGTGCTGGTGAACTGGGGCGACCACTACATGCTGCTGGCCGACTACGCCTCGTACGTGGCAGCCCAGGAGAAGGTCGACGCCC
>JBDLVJ010000243.1:0-2554 GCA_039804875.1 Pseudomonadota bacterium
ACGCAGATCCAGCGGCGAAGAGATTCGGTAGACCGCGTCCGGTCCTCCCTCGAAAGGCTGGCCAGAAATGGCGTTGATCGCGGCTTCATCATCAGGGTGGAAACCCGCGCCATTGGTCGCACGGTTCCAGTGCGCAAAGCGGAAGGGGGCATCGCAATGCCGGAGTTCGAGCTTGGGCATGCGCACCATCTCAAGCAACTGGAACTGGTTCACCAGAGCAAACGAGTGGTTGATTCCGCGCCAGCCTTCGACCTGCAGGCGGAACGGACGGTCATCGACAACAGGCAACTGCTGGTTTGCCGCCACGGGTTCCGCGTACTGACTAGCAGGCACGTCGAGCGCCTCACCCAGGAGGCAAGCCAACGCAGACTCCAGATCGGCCACCAGCGCCGGCAGGTCGAACAGCTCGCTCTGCCGGCGCTGCTCGGCCAGATACCGCTTGTGACTCGCCACCCGCTTCGGGTTCTGCCCGAGCAGGACCGCCTTCCTCTCGTATTCCTCCAGGCTGAAGGTGATGAGATCGGGGAGCCCCACCGCTGTCAGCAGACTGCCGCACATGCGCGAGATATAGGTCCGGCCCGAGCAGGTCAGAATCGGCGTGCCCATCCACAGGATGTCGTTGGCTGTGGTGCCGGCGTTGTAGGGCAAGGTGTCGAGAAACAGGTCAGGCAATTGCAGCCGCGCCATGTATTCGGTCGGCGTGGCGCGGCCGGCAAAGATCAGCCGCGCCGGATTCACGCCCTGGGCCGCGGCCTGGTCGCGCAGGTTCTGCTCGGACCAGCGGTTGTCGGCCATCAGCCACAGCACGCTATTCTGTACCTGGGCCAGAATGCGCATCCAGGTCGCGAACACCTCGGGGGTGATCTTGTAGTTGTTGTTGAACGCGGCGAAGACGAACTGGTCGTCCGGCAGGCCGCAGCTCGTGCGCGTCAGCGGCGGGCCGACCTCGCGCTTTCGGTCGCTGACCTGGTAGCAGCGTGGCACGTAGAGCGGTTTTTCCGTCATGAACGGGGCCAACTCGGGCGGGTAGACGAAGGGGTCGGCCACGATGTAATCGACCGTCGGCAGCGCCGAGGTGCCGGGCAGGCCCAGGTAGCTGACCTGCACCGCGCCGGCCGGGCGCTGCATCAGGATGTTGGGCCGCGCGCCCGAGGTCAGGCCCTGCAGATCGACCAGGATGTCGATGCCGCAGGCTTCGATCGCCTGGGCGGCCTGTTCGTCGCTCAGATGGCCGATGCGGACATGGTGGTCGAAGGCCTTGACGATGCGCTCGCGCAGCGGCGAGCCATCGTCCTTGGACCAGCAGAAGCCGAACACCTCGAATTTCTCGCGGTCATGCAGCTCGAACAGTTCGACCGTCAGCAGGCCGACCGCGTGCATGCAGAGGTCGCCCGACAGGTAGCCGATGCGGATGCGCTCGCCCGGCTGGCGCACGCGGCGCGGCTTGGGCGGCACCGGCGTCCGAACCTTGTCGTGCACGAACTGGCGCGCGGCCAGCAGTTGCAGCGCCGGGTCGTCATGGGCGGCCAGCATGGCCAGCGCCGAGGTGGACAGCAGCTGGCGGTTCACCGTCACATCGCCTATCGGCTGGTACACCGGCCATTTGCACTGCTTCTGCCGGATATGCACGTAATGCTGCAGCACGGCCGACTGGTCGGGATCGACCCGCAGGCTGCGCACCATGTAGGCTTCGGCCTCGTCGTAGCGCCGGGCCGTTTCCAGCGCGCGGGCCAGGTTGTTGAGCGTGTGCAGTTGCAGCGCGACATCGGGTTTGGGCGAGGCTTCGAGCTCGCGCAGCACCTGCTGCCACTGCAGCAAGGCCTCGTCGAGCTGGCCCTGGAGCTCCAGTTGATGTCCCAGGTTCAGGCGCGCCTGCAGCAAACCCGGACTCAGTTGCAAGGCTTCGCGGTAGGCCGCAATGGCATCCTGCGACTGCTTGGCCGCCCCGAGCAAGGTGCCGTAGTTGAACAGCGCGACGAAGCGCATCGGGTCCTGTCGACGCTGGTCCAGCCAGCGGCGGTACAACTCGATCACGGCCGGCATCTGCCCTTGCTGGGACAGCAGATCGGCCTGGATCATCAGGTCGGACAGGGACAGATGTCTGACGTCAGGGGTCTTGGCGCGCATAAAGCCGTCTTCAAAAAACCGGGCATGGATGTAAAAACTCCAAGCGTGCCGTAAGCATACGACAGGCTTGGAGCGCAGTTTCAGGCGGGTCCACCTTGCGGCGAACCCGGGGCCGACTTACTTGGCCTTGACGCCATCGCTGGAGGCCAGCAGCGCCGTGGCCGACGTACTGGTCACGCCACCCGAGAGCAAGCTGTTGACCGCGCTGGCACCCTGCGCCACCGGGTTGATACCCGTGGTGGCTTGCAGGCTGTAGTAGGTTTCCAGCTGCACGGCCATGGCGAGGGCCGGGCCGGCCTGGTTCGTCGAGGCCGTCGGCGACAGCGAGGCCGTGGCACCCGATTCGGCGGCATCTGTTTCCAGATAGCTGCCCAGCGACTGGGTCAGTTCGGTCACGGAATTGCGCAACACATCCGGGTCGCCCTGG
>JBDLVJ010000244.1:0-3868 GCA_039804875.1 Pseudomonadota bacterium
GCCTACGGGCTCAAGCGCTGGTTCGATCTCTGGGTCACGCCCTCGGTGCGGCTGGCCGAGGAGGCACAGATCCTGCTGCGCACCGACGTGGTGCGCGAATTGGTGCCGACGGGCAACCCCGAGACGCGCGCCCTGGCCCGGTTGTTCAACCAGCTGGTCGAGCAGCGCGAGACCCTGCGCCGCGAGATGGACAGCAAGGTCCACGCCGCCGCCCAGCGCATCGAGGAGGAAAAATCGCGCCTGGCCGCTCTGATGGCCGAGCTGACCCAGAGCGTGGTGGTCTGCAACCTCGACGGCCGCATCCTGCTCTACAACCAGCGCGCGCGGGCCCAGTTCCGAGATCTCGCGTCGCCGGGTCATGCCTCCCCGTCCGGTCAGCCCGCCGCGGGTGGCGGCCTGCTCGGCCTGGGACGCTCGATCCACGCCCTGTTCGACCGCCAGCTGGTCGAGCACGCGCTCGAGAACGTGCGCCAGCGCATGCGCCGGGGCGCGCCCCAGCCCTCGGCCCAGTTCGTCACGCTCACGCCCGCCGGCCAGCTGCTGCGGGTCCAGCTCGCGCCGGTGCGCCCGGCCGCCGGCAGCGCGGCCGGTCAGGACATCGCGGGCTATGTGCTGATGCTGGACGACGTGATGCCCGACTACGAACAGGAGGCCGGGCGCGACCGCGCCCTGCAGGCCCTGACCGAGGGCAGCCGGGCCTCGCTGGCCAGCATCCAGGCCGCGCTCGAGATGCTCGATTTCCCCGACCTCGAGCCCGCCATGCGCGAGCGCTTCCTGCGCGTGGTGCGCGACGAGGCCCAGGCCATGGGCGAGCGGCTCAAGCCGCTGGTCGGCGAGGCATCCGAGCGGCTGGCCAGCCGCTGGCCGATGGAGGACATGCTGGGCAGCGATTTCGTCACCGCCGCGCTGCGCCGCATCGAGGAGCAGGCCGGCCTGTCGGCGCGCGAGGCCGAGGTCGCCCCGGGCGCCTGGCTGCGCATCGAAAGCTTCAGCCTGCTGCAAGCCCTGGTCTATCTGTCGGCGCGGCTGCGCGAGGAGTTCGCGCTGCGCTTCGTCCAGCTGCGGCTGCAGCCGGCGCCGAGCGGGCCGTCGCGCCTTCATCTCGACCTGATGTGGATCGGGCCGGCGATCAGCACCGAGACCGTCATGGGCTGGGAGCTCGACCCGGTGCGCATCGGCCCGGAGTCCTATGCCTTCTCGGTGCGCGACGTGGTCGAGCGCCACGGCGGCGCGCTCTGGTTCGAGCGTGACCGCGTCAGCCACCTGTCCTTCTTCCGCTTCCTGCTGCCGGGCGCGTCGCCCCGCCAGGCGGCCGCCGCGCTGGAGCCAGCGCCCGCCGAGGCGGTCGACTCGCCCGGGTTCTACGACTTCGACCTGTTCAGCCGCTCGGAGCAGGCCAGCGCGCTCGACGACCGCCCGCTGCTCGGCCTGGTCTACACCGTCTTCGACACCGAGACCACCGGGCTCAACCCGGCCGGTGGCGACCAGATCCTGCAGATCGGCGCCGCCCGCATCGTCAACGGCAGGCTGCTGCGCCAGGAGACCTACGACCAGCTGGTCGATCCGCAGTGCCTGATTCCGCCAGCCGGCATCCCGATCCACGGCATCAGCCAGGAGATGGTCAGGGGCCAGCCGACCATCGGGCGCGTGCTGCCGGTCTTCCATGCCTTCGCGCGCGACACGGTGCTGGTCGGGCACAACGCGGCCTTCGACATGCGCTTCCTGCAGCTGCTCGAACCGGACACCGGCATCTGTTTCGACCAGCCCGTGCTCGACACCCTGCTGCTGTCGGCCGTGGTGCATCCGAGCCAGGAATCGCACCGGATCGAGGCCATCGCGCAGCGCTTCAACTTGGCCGTCCAGGGCCGCCACAACGCCCTGGGCGACGCGCTGGTGACGGCAGAGATCTTCCTGCGGCTGATCCCGCTGTTGGCCGAAAAGGGCATCCACACCCTGGGCCAGGCGCGCGCCGCCGCCCAGCAGACCTACTACGCGCGGCTCAAGTACTGAGGCGCGGGCCTGGCCGGTTCAGTAGTCCATCCGCTCGGGCTTGATTTCCTGCAGGATGATGGTCGAGATCTCCTCGATCGACTTGCTGGTGGTCGACAGCCAGCGCACGCCGGCGCGGCGCATCATGGCCTCGGCCTCGCTGACCTCGTAGCGGCAGTTGTCCAGGCTGGCGTAGCGCGAGTTGGCCTTGCGCTCGTGGCGGATCTCGCTCAGGCGCTCGGGCTGTATCGTCAGCCCGAACAGCTTCTTCTTGAACGGCGCCAGCGCCGGCGGCAGCTGGCGGCGCTCGAAATCCTCGGGGATCAGCGGGTAGTTCGAGACCTTGAGTCCGAACTGCATCGCCAGGTAAAGCGAGGTCGGCGTCTTGCCGCTGCGGCTGACCCCGATCAGGATCAGGTCCGAATTCGCCAGATCGACATGGGTCTGGCCGTCGTCATGCGCCAGCGTGAAGTTGATCGCCTCGATCCGGTCGTGGTATTCCTGGGTCCGCGTCACATCCGAGAAACGCCCGACCCGGTGATTCGACTTGATGCCGAGCTCGGCCTCCAGCGGCGCGATGAAGGTGCCGAACATGTCGATCAGCATGCCCTTGCACTCGGACTTGAGCACCGCGAGCACCTCCATGTTGACCACTGTCGTGAACACCAGCGGCCGGCTGCCGTCGACCTTGGCGCTGTGGTTGATCTGGTGTACCGCCTGATGCGCCTTGTCCACGCTGTCGACGAAGGGCATGCGGATGCGGTGCGGCTTGATCTCGAACTGGGCCAGGATGGCGTTGGCGAAGGTCTCGGCCGTGATGCCGGTGCCGTCGGAAATGAAGAAAGCGGTGCGATGCGGCATGGGAAATGCAAGTCTCCGTGGTGGCTGACCGAAAAGGCCGGCGCGCGTGCCGCGTGGCCCCTACAATGTTCCGAATTATCCCGAATTGCACAGCACTGTCGCGCCGCGACCGCACAACAGCACAACAACAGGTCGGTGCGCGCCAGCCGGGAACCGGTTTTTTCAACTTAGTGGAGTTTTCCATGTCTCAACTGTTCAGCCCGACCGCCCTGGTCGTGCCCTTCGAGCAACTCAGAATGAGCGACGTCGAGTCCGTCGGCGGCAAGAACGCCAGCCTGGGCGAGATGATCTCGCAGCTGCCCGAGGGCGTGCGCGTGCCGACCGGCTTCGCGACCACGGCGCACGCCTTTCGCGAGTTCCTGGCCTTCGAGGGCCTGGCCGACCAGATCAGCGCCAAGCTCGCCGCCCTCGACACCGAGGACGTGCGCGCGCTGGCCCGGGTCGGCGCCGAGATCCGCGCCATGGTCGAGGCCCAGCCGTTCCCGGCCGACCTCGAGCAGGCCATCCGCGACGCCTACCTCACCTTGAACGGGGACAGCGCCACCGCGACCTACGCGGTACGCAGCTCGGCCACCGCCGAGGACCTGCCCGACGCCTCCTTCGCCGGCCAGCAGGAAACCTTCCTGAACGTCCATGGCGTCGAGGAAGTGCTGCACAAGATGAAGGAGGTGTTCGCCAGCCTCTACAACGACCGCGCCATCAGCTACCGCGTGCACAAGGGCTTCGCCCACGACGTGGTCGCGCTGTCGGCCGGCGTGCAGCGCATGGTGCGCTCCGACCTCGGGGCCGCCGGCGTGATGTTCACCATCGACACCGAGAGCGGCTTCGAGGAAGTGGTCTTCATCACCTCGAGCTACGGCCTGGGCGAGACCGTGGTCCAGGGCGCCGTCAACCCCGACGAGTTCTATGTCCACAAGCCGATGCTGAAAGCTGGCAAGCAGGCGCTGATCCGCCGCAACCTGGGCTCCAAGCTGATCCGCATGGAGTTCGCGTCGAATGAAGAGCGCGCCGCCACCGG
>JBDLVJ010000245.1:0-5031 GCA_039804875.1 Pseudomonadota bacterium
CCCGGTGTCGATATGGACGAACTGTGACTCCGGGTAGAAGCCCACGCCGCCGGCCTGCAGCGACAGCGCGGCGTCGCGCAGCTCGGCCAGCGGCACGCCGGGCAGGCGCACGTCGATGGCGCGCCCTTCCATGTGCAGGCTCTTCCTGGCCACGCCACCGCCGCCGGTCTGGCGCAGTCGGCCGTTGGTCTCCGGGCAGCGGTAGCCCGAGATCACTTCGTAGGGCATGCGCGCGCCGAGCAGCGTGCGCACCTGATGCAGCTGATCGAACAGCACGGGGTCCATCGAACCGACCTGGCCCGTATAGTGATCGCGCAGAAAGCGGTTGAGCCGGCTCAGCGAGGGATCGAGGTAGTCGCCCCCGACCGCATAGACCAGATCGAGGCGTTCGTGCGTGTGCGTGTTGAGCAGGTCGAGTTGGCGGCCGCCAGCGGTGCTGGCATGCGCCCAAGCGGGCAATGATGCGGCGGCGAGCAGGCCGGCGCCCTGAAGCAGAAAACGGCGACGGGCGGGGGTCTGTGGTGGATTCATGTCTGGCGCTTCATTCGATACGGCGCAGTGAACGCTGCTGCAAGGCCTGCGCCAGCACGCGGTCGTGACCGTAGATGTCGTTAAAAAAGAAGATTTGAGCGCCCTTGACCAAAGTAGTTCCGTAGCTCAGCAGCACCGGCACCGGTTCGGCCAGCCTGAGCGTGTTCGACTTGCCCTGCGCCATCGCCGCTTGGATGCGCGCCCGATCCCAGCCCGGCATGCCCCGCAGCACGAATTCGGCCAGTTCGACCGGCTTCTCGACCCGGATGCAGCCGTGGCTGTAGTCGCGCCGCGCGCGCCCGAACAGATCGACCGCTGGCGTGTGGTGCAGATAGATGTTGTCCGCGTTGGGAAAGACGAACTTGATGTCGCCCAGCGCGTTGCGCTCGCCGGGGCGCTGGCGGATGCGCAGGCCGCCGGCCAGCACCGCGTCGAGCCGGGCCGACGACAGCCCCTGGTCAACGCGGCCGTCCGGATGCACGAACTCCAGGCCCATGCGATCGAAATAGCCCGGATCGCGGCGCAGCTTGGGCACGGTCTCGCTGCGGGCGATCGAGGGAGGAATGTTCCAGTACGGGCTGAACTCGATGAAGCGCATGTCCGCGTCGAACAGCGGCGTGCGGGTGTCGAGCGCCCGCCCGACCACCACCCGGGACTCGAGCGCGAGCTGGACGCGGCCATCGTCGGCGACCTCGTAGGCGCGCAGCACGAATTCGGGCAGGTTGACCACCACCATGCGGCGCGACCGCAGGAGGGGCGTCCAGCGCAGGCGTTCGAGCGCGAGCTCGATCTGGCGCGCGCGCGCGGCCGGATCGATTCCGAGCTGGGTCCAGGTGGTGGCGCCGATCACGCCATCGGTCTCGAGGCCATGGCGGAGCTGGAAGCGGCGCACCGCCTCGACCAGCTCGCCCTCGTAGCGCGACGCCTCGCTCGCGGCGGGCGGCGGCAAGCTGGCCGGTGCCGCCACGGTCCCTGGAAGCGGATCGGCCGGGGCAAGGTCACCCAGCGCCCGCAATCGCTGCGCCAGCAGCTCGAGCCCGGCCCAATGCTGACCGGGCTCGAGCTTGGCCGAGCGGCTCTTGGGCGCGCGAGGCAAGGGCGGCAGCGGGCTGGCCCAGGCCGGGTGGCCGGCGAGCTGGCGATAACGCGCGAGCGCCACGCGCAGGTGGCCGTAGAGCGGCAGCTGCGGCACGGCGGCGGCCACCGCCGCCGCCAGATCCTGCCGCTCCAGGGCCAGGCGCAGGGCCTGTGCCGCATCGAAGGGATCGGCTCGGGCGGGCTGGAAGTCATGGCGCAGGGAAGCCGGATCGACCCGGCCACGGTGCAGCTCGGACAGGTAGCGCTCGAAGGCGCGCGTCAGGGCCTGGTCCGCCGCGTCGGCCTCGCGCGGTGACGCCAGCGGGTGGGCCAGGGTCCGCGCCAGACCGGCGGCGTCGTAGTCCTGCGGCACCAGCCCATGGCTGGATGCGTCGGCCAACAAGGACAGGGCCGCCCGCGCCTGGGGCAGGACCCGGCCGGACTCGTCGAGCCAAAGCCGCGAGGCGCCGACCGGGACGGTTTCAGCGGCCTGCAGCGGACCGGCCACCGCGACGGCCAGGGCCGCGAGCAGGAGGCGGCGTCTGACAGGACTGTGCCGCGCCGCGCCAACGGCCGGCATGACCGTGGACAGGATTCTGAGTTCGGATTCATTCATGTCGTCGTGCTCCCGCTTTGCAGTGATTTTCGGACACTTCGCAACAAATTATTCGCCATAAGTTTTCCCTAAGTCTGGCCGCGCAGAATCACCCCCATGGTGACTGGGATGACCCAGTAGCCTCCCCCCAGACATTAGGAGTCCGAGATGAAAAAGTCCCTGTTCGCCATCCTGACCGCCGCCGCCGTCACCGTCCGTCCGGTCCAGACCCAGGCCGCGGCCTGAGTGATTTGACGGGGCTTTCGGGCCTCGCGGGTGGGCACGACCGGCCAAGCGCCCCGCTTTTTGTCGACAATCCAGGCATCTACCGTTGAAGATGCCATGCGACTGTTATTAGCCGAAGACGACGACATGCTGGGCTCCAGCATGCAAAAAGCCCTCAAGCTGGCCGGGTTCCAGGTTGACTGGGTCAGGGATGGCGCTGCCGTCCTGAGCACGGTGGCCGACGGCCATGACGCCCTGCTGCTCGACCTCGGCCTGCCCGGGCTCGACGGTCTGCAGGTGCTGCAGGCCCTGCGCCAGCGCGGCCAGCATCTGCCGGTGCTGATCGTTTCGGCCCGCCAGACGGTGGAGGATCGCATCAGCGGCCTCAACCGTGGCGCCGACGACTACATCACCAAGCCCTTCGACCTCAACGAGCTGATCGCGCGTCTGCACGCGCTGATCCGGCGCAATCAGGGCCGCAGCCAGCCGGTGCTCAACTTCGGCGCGCTGCAGCTCGATCCGATCCGGCGCGAGGCCTGGCTCGCCGGCCAGGGGCTCGAGCTCTCGCAGCGCGAGTTCGACCTGCTCGAACACCTGCTGGAACGCCCCGGCACGGTGCTGTCGCGCGAGCAGCTCGAGGCCAGGCTCTACGGCTGGCAAGAGGAAGTCGCGAGCAACGCGATCGAGGTCCACCTGCACCATCTGCGCCGCAAGCTCGGCAGCGACTGGATCAAGAACGTGCGCGGCGTCGGCTACAAGCTGGTCGATGCCTCGGCGGCGCGACCGGCACCATGAAGTCGATCCATGCGCGCCTGCTGGTCTGGCTGATCGGCGCGCTGCTGCTGAGCAGCCTGCTGGCCAGCGCGCTGACCTACGAGATGGCGTGGCGCGGCTTCAACACCCTGCGCGACTACGGCCTGGAGCAGATCGCCTATTCGATCGTGCGCCACGACACCCAGGACTGGCTGACCGACCCGCCCGACCCGGAGCCGCTCGCCACCGATCAGACCACTGCCACCGAACCAGACCAGCGTCAGGCCCAGGACGATGGCCAGTTCGTGAGCCAGATCTGGACCAGCAATGGCCGGCTGATCTATTCCTCGCTGACCGACACCGGCCCGCCGCTGCAGTCGCCCGGCCTGCACGAGGTCGAATGGGACGGCACGCGCTGGCGCACCTACACGCTGCATGACCGCGAGCGCGTGATCCAGGTCGCCAATCCGGCCGAGCGCCGCTGGCATGCCTTCCTCGAATATGTGCCCAGCCTGCTGGCCCCGCTGGCGTTGCTGCTGCTGCTGCTGGGCTTCCTGATCAGCGCGGCCGTCGGCGGCGCGCTGCAGCCGCTGCGCCGCCTGCGCGACGAGATCGGCACGCGCGACGTGGCGCTGCTGAGCCCGCTGGCGCCGGACGAGATGCCGGACGAAGTGCAGCCCCTGGTCGACACGCTGAACCAGCTGCTGGCCAAGGTCGATAGGCTGCTGGCGACGCAGCGCGCCTTCCTGGCAGATGTGGCGCACGAGCTCAACACGCCCCTGGCCGCGATCAAGTTGCAGGTCCAGCTCGCGCAACAGGCGCAGGCCACGGGCCAGCCGGTCTCGCTCGACGACCTGGAGGCCGGCATCGAGCGCGCGGTGCATCTGGTCGCGCAGCTGCTGCAGATGGCCCGGCTCGAGCCCGACGCCCGCCCGCTCGAGCTGCGGCCGGTCGCGCTCGAGCGGCTGGCGCGCGAGCGCGTGCTGGCCTTTCTGGCACAGGCCGAACACAAGCAGATCGATCTCGGGCTGGAATCCGAGGGCCCGCTCGAGGTCAGGGGCGACCCGCAGCAGCTGCGCGTGCTGATCGACAACCTGATCGACAACGCGCTGCGCTACTGCCCCGAGGGCGCGCGCATCGACCTGCGGTTGCGCCGGACAGCCGGGCGGGCGGTGCTGGAGGTGGCCGACGACGGCCCCGGCATCGCCGAGGCCGACAAGGCCCGGGTGCTGCTGCGCTTCGTGCGCCTGCGCCCGGCCGACACCACGGGCAGCGGGCTCGGCATGGCGATCGTGCGCCAGATCGTCGAACAGCACCAGGCCAGCTTGAGCCTGCTCGACACCCCGGGCGGCGGTCTGACGGTGCGGGTCGAATGGCCGGATGACGGGCCGGCCTGAAGTCCGGCCGGCGCGCGGGGAATTTGCCGCGCGCCGCCAGCTCCGGCGCGAGTCTGCCGGACAATCATCTGCATGAAAATCCTGCACACCATGCTGCGCGTCGGCCACCTCGAGCGCTCGATCACCTTCTACACCCAGGTGCTGGGCATGAGCCTGCTGCGTCGCTCGGAAAACCCCGAGTACCGCTATTCACTGGCCTTCCTCGGCTTCGAGGGCGGCAACCCGGCGCAGGCCGAGCTTGAGCTGACCTTCAACTGGGACACCGAGCATTACGAAATGGGCACGGCCTACGGCCATGTCGCCATCGGCGTGCCCGATGCCTACGCCGCCTGCGAAAAGATCAAGGCCGCCGGCGGCCAGGTCACGCGCGAGGCCGGCCCGGTCAAGGGCGGCAGCACCGTGATCGCCTTCGTCACGGACCCCGACGGCTACAAGATCGAATTGATCCAGCGC